>NZ_BALG01000037.1 GCF_000315235.1 Paenibacillus popilliae ATCC 14706
TTCTTGCTTTAATGCTTGCAATTGTTCTTCCCCTTTGGTCAATAGGGAACCGAACTCTGCTGTAGGGGTTTGTCCTTCTGCATACAAAGGAGAAGGACAATAAATTTCTGTAGCTATTAAATTGAAGCTTGTTAACACAATAAGACTGGTTTTACTAAATTTTTTTAAAGACACCTTCCTATTCATAAATAATCACTCCCCCAAAATATACTTATAATGTAAATATTAATGATAACAATTGATTTTACAACTCCTAAATTAATTCTTTCTTGTTGAAAAATACTTTTTAATAACATTTACTTACTTCGACAAGGATCCAAAGCTTTGATTCCTAATCTGAATCTTTCAGCTTAGTACCTCCCATATTTTAAGGTTGAACGTGTATTCATATGTAATGGGCGAAATGGAAGTGGAACGTAAACCCGATGTCCCTTGATGTGTCAGTTGGCGGAAATGCATTCGATATATCGGAGTATGAGTCATCCCTCAGCCATTCAGAACGCGCCCATGCTTACGACAACGTGGAGCTTTACGACGAAAGTGGAAGCGGCAACGAACCATTCGAAGACGAAGCAGAAGCGTCCGTCGAAACAGGGGAGCTATGAGTATGGCAAGAGGCGGCTAATGAAGCCGCCTCTTGCCTGTCAATCCGGACGAATCGTCTTGAGTCCGAATTAGCAACGTTCATTCAACTTGCTATGCTTGCGGGAATAAATAAAGTAGATAACCGTACCAATAGCAATCCAAATCACAAAGGAAATCCAAGTGATTAACGGTAAACTCGATGCAAGGTAAAGACACAGCAAGGCGCTAATGGCCGGCAGTACGGGGACGAACGGGACTCGGAAGGAAGCCTTTATGTCAGGGAACTTCTTCCGCAAGACGATGACTGCAATCGATATTAGGGTAAACGCAGCCAATGTACCCATATTTACTAAGTGCGCCAGGGTGGTTAGATCAATAAAACCTGCAATGCCCGCGGCGACAAACCCGGTTAACCATGTGTTTGCAAATGGAGTCCGGGTCTTTGCGTGCACCTTTGAGAATTGTTGCGGCAATAATCCATCGCGACTCATGGCGTAGGTTAAACGAACTTGCGCATAGATTAATGCAAGAATTACGGTTGTAATGCCAAATACCGCCCCGATCGAAATGATACCCGCTATTGCGTTTTGCCCGACAGATTCTAATGCTAAAGCGACGGGCGCGCCAACGTTTAATTTGGTGTACGAGATCATTCCTGTTAATACACCAGAGACGGTTATATACAAAATAGTACAAATGAGCAAGGAGCCGATAATCCCAATCGGCATTGTTCTTTTCGGATTCTTCACTTCTTCCGATGCCGTAGCGATAACATCGAACCCGATATAGGCAAAGAACACCGTAGCTGCGCCGGTTACAATCCCCTGAACTCCAAACGGCGCAAAAGGCACCCAGTTATCAGGTTTTACATACCAAACCCCTACGATAATAAATAGCAGGATTACAGCTAATTTGACGAACACCATAATATTGTTGAATTTGATGCTTTCCTTTACACCCTTGCTGACGAGTGCCGTAATTGCCAAGATGATCAGAACGGCCGGCAAATCGATAACTCCTCCTTCTCCAACACTAGGGGCGGAGGTGAGAATCGTGGGAAGGTGGATATTAAAACCCGCTAGCAAAGATTGAAAGTATGCAGACCACCCCGTGGAAACGGCAGAAATAGCCATCACATATTCAAGCATAAGATCCCATCCGATAAGGAAAGCGAACAATTCACCTAACGTGGTATATGTGTACGTATACACACTCCCTGAGACAGGTACGGCAGAAGAAAACTCGGCATAACAGAATGCAGCGAGTGCGCAGGCAATACCTGCGATAACAAATGACAACATGATCGCGGGTCCCGCAGATTCTGCCGCAACGACACCTGTCACGACAAAAATCCCGGTCCCGATCACGCAGCCTACGCCAAGAAAGATTAAATCCATCAATGACATCGTTCGTTCTAATTCTTTTTTCTCACTATGAGCGAGCATGAGGTTCAGTGTTTTTTTGCGAAAAAGCTGATTCAATTAAGATTCCTCCCATGCAAAGGGTACCCAGAAGATACGTAAAATTATACATCGTATTCCAAATGAGTGCAAAATTTATTATTCTGCATACCACTCAATGCTACCGAAGGAAAATACTCTTTCCTTTGGTGACTTTGCGAAGCTGGCGAGGATAGCTCTCGGTGATATTGGTCGTATAGGTGAGTTTGTGGATCTCCGGCGGATACTCCGTTCCCCAGCTCTTCGAAGCGATCCAGTTCGGCAAGCGCGGCTTCTTCTGTTGCAGCTTTGTAGATCGGCTCCGGATCAGCGGTGACCTTATGCATGTCTTGGTAGGACATGTAACGCGTAGAATGTCGAATTTGATAAATGATGCATTTCTGAATTTCGGTCTGTGGATAGCAAGCCGATGGCTTGAGAGAAGCCGGTAGGTTGTCCACACAGGTCATGAGAATGTCTTGAATGCCGCTGTGTTCTCCCAGCCTTTCTATTATCTCCATTGTAATAGGTTTTGGAGTTTACACAAACTATTTTACAGACTCTACTACTACTCTTTATTTAATTTTTCCTGTAATTTAATAAAATCAGTTTCTAGTTGACTAATTCTTTTTTCATTTTTTTTAAAATAATTATAACAACGTACTATAAAATAAATTAAGATTATAAAAAAAGAAATTGAAATTATCTCAGCAATAAACGCTTCAATAATAAAACTCATCTATATTTCCCTCATTTCTATATATAATTTAAATACATTAATTGTCGGAGATAGTGTTTCTTACCACTCATTAATTATCTCATACATACGCCATGAAAGAAAGGGTTTCCAGAACTGAAAAATATTCAAGTGTTGTTTGAACGCTGCCCCGGATTGCACGGTGTAATCTTCTTTGAGGCTTTTCGGTGTTGCGTCTAAAACGTTACGGAAAAAGTGTGTCTGGCATCGCTGCCATATATAATGACCGTATCACAGGGGGCTGTCAAGAGTTTTGAATAAACATCGGCGAGAGGTAGAGCATCTTGAGCAATACCTCATCGGAAGGAAAGATGCTTTTGCCCTTCGTGACTTTACGAAGCTGGCGATGGTAGCTATCGATCATATTGGTCGTATAGATATAGATAAGCTTGCGAATCTCCGGCGGATAGGTGAAGAAGATTTCCAGATCCCCCCCCCAGTTATTGCGCCAGGAACGCACGATGAGCGGATGCATTTCTGAATTTCGGTCTGTGGATAGCAAGCGGTGATGGCCTGCGAGAAACCGGTTAGATTGTCCACGCAGGTAATGAGAATGTCCAGAACGACGCGGTTTTTCAGCTCATCCCAAAAGTGAATGGCATCCAGAAAGACCACGGCATATTTAAGCAGCATCTTGAGTTGGAGCTGTACGATTACGTAAATAGGTACAACAAACATCGTATACATGGAACTTTAGGCTATATGATCTTAATCTCAATTCGATCAATTGGATAGGACGTGCCTTCTACATTTTGTGGTAGATCTCCTGCCTTCAGATGCCCTGCTTCCACCTATCCTTGACCGGGTACCCAGAACGGATGCTCCCCGGTGGATTTTCTTGGGGGATGTTGGATAAACACTGATATACCATATATTAGCAAAATAAATTGTAGGGGGTGTATTTTTACGCCATTTTACAGAACCCTTCTACTTCAGTGCAAAGAACCACATCCTGCTACTTCGTACAAGGTGTCACTTTCATACAAAAATATCCCTTTTTTTCTTGTAAACATATGGTATATTTAGGTGCATACAGCTTTGATAATACATCTAAAGAAAAAAATAATATTTGGAGGAATAAGCCATGAAAAAATTGTTACTAGTGACAGCACTTGCAGCGTCCACCATCCTAAGCGCAACTTCTGCGTTTGCTCAAGAAGTACCTGCAACAACAAAAGCTTCTGGAAAATCAGTTCAAACGAATGGGGAAGGAGGACGAGTAGCTTTCCCTAACAAAGAAGAATTGAAAGAAATACACTATCAAATTTTAAATTAATATTTTGAAGCGCATAGCAACAAAACAATAAATACTTGCAAAAAAATTCGTAATGCAATATGTACTTTGGTTGCTCCACAAAAAATATGGATGCTGAATTCCCTTATATTCTTTCTAACAAATTCCAAAGTATTAATAACGACTAGTGATGCAGCAAAAATAATGACAATATGGAAATAAATAAAGTCATAATAATGTAATTTAGATTTTTCTGTAATATTCCGTAATTCTCTGATATCATTTTTATTCTTGACTATAATAGTTGAACCTTCAAAATAAGAGTTTCTGGTAATTTGCTCATCTTTGTGCACAACACTAATATAGGCCGAATCTTTATCCATACTATATATAGAAGATTTTTCATTTGAGAAGCTGAAGCGACTAGCCTCTACTGGTATGTTCTTATAAAAGGTAAAATGATCCGTTTGCCTCTGTAACCACGATAATAAATCTTGGTTTGTAAAATATACTTTCGTATCCTGTTGGTTGATCTGAATTCGATACGTGTTTTTATGAATATTATTTGTTCTCTGTTCTTCCACAGATAAGATCATAGAGATTCCACCTGCAATAATCGTACATACGATGATCGTGAAAAAAAGAGGCAGCCATGATTTTTTTATGATAGTAGGTATCCTATTCACTTCCTTCACCTTTTCCTTTATGATAAATAATGCAGTCATTATGTAAAAAAAAGGATATTTTGGTGGAAATTTAAATGCCGCCAAAAATAGGATGAACACCAATACTACACTAATATCTCCACTTATAAGTAGTATAAGCGGTTTGAAATGGGTTATTGATTTTTGATAACTTAGGTGTCCAGCCCCCTCTTTTTGCATAATTGTCGGCAAATCTATCATAGTTCCTTCCCTCTCTTAACCTTGCTACGGAAAGTGGTTCAAAAGCTTTGCTCTGCAAGGAGAGTTTCATATATTCCATCGCACTTTTCATGTAGCAGTCGAGGGCTGTCTCCCTACTTTCCTCAACCAGTAGGTCAATCTTCAACTTGTAATAAAGGGCTAGTTTAGATCGTTTGTCGGGAGTCGTTCGATGATTTTGAAGGAATGCCTCCATCTCAGGTTCAAATTTTAGGAGGCATAATTCCATGAGCGCGCAAGTAATCTATGATGGGGTTGTATAATGATAATTGAGTGAAGGGGTTATTTACGGTGTCTGCTGTTCGATACACTTTCTCAATGGCATCCAAGCGGTCTTCATTTGGTGATTCATTTATGTACAATTTCGATGTCATAATGGGGAATGTCTAATACAGCTGCGATGGACAAGATGGATTGAAAATCAGGGCGTAAGATTTCGCTGTTTTCAATTCTTGACAGGCTGCCTTTATCAAGGCCGACCGCTTCTTGCCGTTTCGACAGACTCATTGCCTTCTTCTGCCGATAGTACTGAATTAGCTCCCCCAAGTTCCTCGGCTTCGCAGTAACGGTACTCAAACCTTCACCACTCTTCGGCAAAACATATAAGATGATTGTTTATAGATTATAGATTACCATGAAATCATATTTTTGCAAACGATGTCCAAAAAAACAAATTTCGTTACCTGTTCATCTCGACTCCCTCCCTCTGGAGGGGATGTTGCGTACGAACAGTGAACAGCACTCCACATGCGCCGTCTGCGGGAACATGTCCACCGGCTGGACGGAGGCCAGTTCGTAGCCGCCGGCCAGCAGCACTTTGCAATCCTTCGCCAAGGTGGACGGATTGCAGGAGACATAGACGAGCCGCTTCGGCTTGGCGGCGAGGACGGCGCGCAGCAGACGCTCGTCGCATCCGGTGCGCGGCGGGTCGACGACGATGACGTCGGGGCGGTAGCCGTCCTTTACCCAGCGGGGAAGCAGTGCTTCGGCTTCCCCGGCATAGAAGGCGGCGTTCGTGCGGCCGCTGCGCTCGGCGTTCTGGCGGGCGTTGTCGACGGCCTCCGGGATGATCTCGATCCCGCGCACTTCGGCCGCGTACGGCGCGAGCCACAGGCCGATCGTGCCCGTTCCGCAGTAGGCATCAACGACCCGTTCCCGCCCGCTCAAGGCGGCGGCTACGCGCACCGCCTCATATAGCTTCAGCGTCTGCTGTGGGTTAAGCTGGAAGAAGGCGCGCGGCGACAGCGAGAACTTCACGTCGCCGAGCGAGTCCTCCATCGTCGGTTTGCCCCAGAGGATGCGCGTCTTGTCTCCGAACACGAGCGACGTCTTGCGTGTGTTGATATTGTGCGCGATCGTCGTCAGAGCGGGCACCGCCCGCAGCAGTTCGCTGACGAGCTGGTCGCTCTTCGGCAGCGTCTCTGTGCCGGAGACGAGCGTCAATTGAAGGTCGTCGGACTGGAAGCCTGTCCGCACGATGAGCGTGCGGATGACACCGCTGCGGCGCTTCGCATCATACGGCGCAATATGCAGCCGCTCCAGAATCACCTTGACCTCTTCGAGTGTCTGATTTATGCGGTCGTGCTGGATCGTACAGCCCGTAATGTCGACGAGCTGGTGGGACTGCGCCTCGTACAGGCCGGCCACGATGCTGCCGTCTTGTCTGGCGCCGAGCTGCAGTTGGGCTTTGTTCCGGTAGTGCCACGGATCGTCTATGCCCAGCATCGGCTTGAGCGGCAGCGCCTGCCCTTCGACGCCGGCATAGCGGCGGAACGCTTCCCGCACCAGATCCTCCTTCGCCCGGAGCTGGCCCTCGTAAGCGAGATGCTGCAGTTGGCAGCCGCCGCAGCGCTCGTACACCGGACAAGGCGGCTGGCGCCGGTCCGGCGACTCCTTCTCATACGCCATCACGGAGGCGACGATATGCTTGTCGTGCACGGCGGTCACCTTCGCCCGCACGACCTCGCCCGGCAGAGTACCGTCGAGGAAGACGGCTTTTTTGCGATAATAGCCGACGCCTTCTCCATTAATGCCGATCCGCTTGATCGTGACAACGATGCGGTCGCCAAGCTTCACCTGCTCTGCAGAGGCATCGGTCACCCGCGGCCGCGCTCCGGCCCCCTTTTTCCAAGCTGCCCGCTCCTTAGGATTGCTTCCTCTATGACTTCTATGACTCCGGTCTGTACCGATTCTTCGTTCATTCATTTCTGGTCGCTCCTGCCTTCAGATTCAACTGCTCTCACTATAGCAAAAAGAACAGATGGGCGCCAACCGCCGGCAACGAGTCTCGGGCCAAGAGAATCCCAACGGGTACTCCCAACCGGCTTCCCGTTGGGTTATACTAGAACAATAGCAGGGAGAGCGAGAAGGAGTTCGAGGATATGATATCAATGGACCAAGCACGGAGCACATTGGAGCGGGTTTTCGGCTACGATGATTTCCGCGAGGGACAGAAGCGAATCATTGAATTTATATTGGAAGGAAAAAATACGGTAGGTATTATGCCGACCGGTGGCGGGAAGTCGATCTGCTACCAGATTCCGGCGCTGATGCTGCAGGGCGTGACGCTGGTCGTCTCGCCGCTCATCTCGCTGATGAAGGATCAGGTCGATGCGCTGCACAGCTTGGGCGTGGAGGCCGCGTTCATCAACAGCACCCAGGAGATGGGGGAGGCGGGACGGATTGTACGCCGGGCGGAGGAGGGGCAACTGAAGCTGCTCTATGTCGCGCCGGAGCGGCTGGAGAGCGAATGGTTCCGGGAGCGGGCGAAGTCGCTGCCGATCGCGTTGCTTGCGGTGGACGAGGCCCATTGCGTGTCGCAATGGGGGCATGATTTCCGCCCGAGCTACCGTGCGATCGCGCCTTTTCTGAAGGAGTTGGAGGAAGCGGGACGTCCGCGCCCGCTTATGGCGGCCTTTACGGCCACTGCAACGCCGGAGGTGACGGAGGACTTAATCCGGCTGCTCGAGCTGGGGGAGCCGGAGCGGGTTATTACCGGCTTCAAGCGGGACAACCTGGCGTTCGTCGTTCTGCGCGGCGAGGAGCGCCGGGCGTTTACGCAGCAATATGTGCGGGAGCGGACACATCAGGCGGGTATCATCTACGCCTCGACGCGTAAGGAAGTGGAGGATCTGTGCGAGATGCTGCGGAAGGCGGGACTTGCCGCTGGCCGGTACCATGCCGGCATGTCGGACGAGGAGCGCGCGCATATGCAAGAGGCGTTCCTGTATGACGACCTGCGCGTCATCGTAGCGACGAACGCCTTCGGCATGGGCATCGACAAATCGAACGTGCGCTATGTGCTGCACTACAATATGCCGAAGCATATGGAGGCGTATGTACAGGAGGCCGGACGCGCGGGCCGGGACGGCGAGCCGAGCGAATGCGTACTGCTGTTCCATCCGCAGGATATTTTGACGCAGAAATTTTTTATTGAACAGAGCGAAGCCGCGCCGGAGCGGAAGATGCACGAATATAAGAAGCTGCAGGCGATGATCGATTACTGCTACACGACCGGCTGCCTACAGACGTACATGCTGCGCTACTTCGGTGAAATGTCGGACGAGGCCTGCGGCATATGCGGGAACTGCAAGGATGAGCGCGAATCGATCGACATTACGACGGAAGCGCAGAAAATTTTCTCCTGCATCTTCCGGATGCGGGAACGGTTCGGTGTCTCGATGGTGGCCTCTGTCCTGAAGGGATCCCGGAACAAGAAGGTGATCCAATACGGCTTCGAGAAGCTGCCGACACATGGGGAGATGCGGCATTTGACCGAGAAGGCGATTGCCGACCTGATTTATGTGCTTATTGCGGAAGGCTATTTGCAGTTGAGCGAAGGACAGTATCCGGTCGTCCGTCTGCTGTCGCCCGCAGCCGAGGTGCTGAAGGGGCAGCGCCAGGTGACGCAGCGGGTCGCGACCTCGCTGAAGCCGAAGGCCGCCGGCGCGTTCGACGAGACGATCTTCGAGCAGCTGCGTCTGATCCGCCGCGATCTGGCGAGCAAGGCGGGTGTGCCGCCTTATATCGTGTTCAACGACAGCACGCTGCGGGAAATGGCGGAGCGGAGGCCGACGACGGAAGCGGAGATGATGCTTGTCAAAGGCGTCGGCGAAGCGAAGCTAAAGCAATTCGGCGAACCGTTCATGGCCTTCTTCCGTCAGCGGGAGGAAGAGTCGGCTCGGCTTGACGCACAGGAGGAATGGGTATGATGGATGCTGACCACCATCGTAATGGCATCGGTACGAGTAGTACGAATGCGGCAGAAGGAGCGCAGCCGCAAGTTGCCTAGGCGACCATCGAAGAACGCCGGAGGAATTGCGTCCCCGGCGTTTTTTTGCTGCCGCGAACCGGCCTGAGGCTTGGGGATTTGCCAGTTCACAGCAGCGGGGCGGCTTTTACACTCGCGTCCTTATTTCTCAAGTGATCGTCGAAGAATTCGATCATCGCGTTATAGAACTCGATCCGGTTCTCCTCGTTGTTGAATCCGTGACCTTCGTTGTCCTTCAGCATGTACTGGACATCGACGCCCCGCTTCTTCAGCGCTTCGACGATCTGATCCGATTCCGCTTGATTGACGCGCGGGTCGTTGGCGCCCTGAGCGACGAAGAGCGGCGTCTTAATGCGGTCGACATGGAAGATCGGTGAGACGGCCCTTAGCAGCTCCTTGTCTTGCTCCGGATGGCCGATCAGTTCATAGAGAATATTGCGGAACGCCAGCCAGTAAGGAGGTACTGTCTTCAGCAACGTAAAAATATTCGAGACCCCGGCATAGTCGACGGCGGCGGCATACAGATCCGGGGTGAAGGCAATGCCGGCCAAGGCTGCGTATCCACCGAAAGAAAAGCCGTAGATGCCGATGCGACCCGGATCGGCGATGCCTTGCTTTATCGCCCACTGCACGCCGTCGGTAATGTCATTTTGAATGTCCCGCCCCCACTGCTTGTTGCCAGCGATCTGGAATCGCTTGCCATAGCCCGTAGACGCACGGAAATTCACCTGCAGTACCGCATAGCCACGGTTCGCCAGCAACTGCACCTCCGAATTGAAGCCCCACATGTCCCGTGACCATGGCCCGCCATGCGGATGGACGATGAGCGGCAAGTTCTCCGGCTTCTTGTACTTCGGCAGCGTCAAATATCCGTGAATTATCAGGCCATCCCGGCTCTGATACGAGATCGGATGCATATCGGCCATCAGCTCTGGCTTCAGCCACGGGCTCGGATTGGCCAGCTCCGTCAGTTGCTCCGTTGTGACATCGTAATAGTAATGCCGGCCGGAGGTCTTGTCATTCGACACGTTGACGATGAACTTGTTCATATCCTGGTTGTAACCGCTAATTCCGATTTCACTTTCATTCACATTTAGCTTTGCCATCAGCTTGCGGTACAGCCCTTCGAATTCGCTATCGAAAAATTTCAAATGCTTCTTGTCTGTCACATATGCCGCGTACAGCAGACGGCCTCGCCTCGAATCATAGAGCGCATTGGCAATATCGACTTCGGGATGCTCGAAGAGCACCTGCTCGTTCGCCTGCAGGTCGAAGCGGACAAGCGCCGCCTTATCGCGTCCTTGACTGGAGACGGCGAGGACGGATTGATTATCCTGCGTAAAGCCAAGCAGATGCACTGCGCCTTCATTCAGCTTCAGGAAGGGACGGAATTCCTCCTTGTCCGAAGCGCGATATACGATTTCGTACACGTACCCGTTCAAGACGATGGCCATGCGAATATTGCCGTTGCGATCCGCGAGCCATTTCTGGACGTTGCCCGGGTTTTTGGCCACGAGTTGGAGCGCGCCTGTCTTGATGTTCAGCCGGTAGACATCGAAGACGGCTTTGTTCTCTTTGTTCAAGATGACGAGAATCTCGTCCTTGATTCCCACCAGCAGGCTGACCAGACCGGCCCGCACTCCGGTATATGGCGTCAGGTCCTTTTCCTGCGCTCCATTGAAGCTGGACGAGTAGATATGGAAGCTTTCATCCCCGCCGTTATCTTTGGCATACAGGATCGTATCTTCCTTCCAGAAAAATGCTGCGATATCCCGATCCTTGGAGCTGGTTACCCGCTCTGGTTCGCCGCTGCCTCCCATGTTCTTCACGAATACGTTGGCCCGGTTCTCCCACGGCGCCATATACGTCAAATAAGTGCCGTCCGAAGAGAGCTTGTAGTCGAGACTATCCGGACTGCGCATAAAGTCTTCGACCGGAATCGGGGCGATCCCCTTATCGTCGATTGAGTCCAGGTGCATCTGCTTGACATTATCCAGGGCGACGGCCGCTTCTCTTATGGTGAGCGCCTCGTCGGCGCGAAGACTGCCATCGCGATAGCCGTGCAGCAGACCGAGCGACTTTGCCTGCTCCGCATAGCCAATCAGGCTGCTTTCCTCGCTGTCTTGCCCGGAGGCGCGCACGATAATACGGGCGGCCTCGCCGCGCATAATCGCGTCACCCGGGTTTGCGAGCTCGCCTTCCTGGATCCAGCCTTCCTCTTGCGCGACCTTCTTCGGATCGACACCATGCTTATACGTGAGCATCGTCACCGCAAAGCGGATGAAGTCATTAACCGTCACTTTGGCGGTCAGATCGGCCTTGGCGTCGATGGCTCCTGCCCTGACAAGCGACTTCACGCCATGGGCATACCAAGGCGCAGCGGAGCCTGTCTCTGCCCCCATGACGGTCAGCGGCATGGAGCATGCCATAACAGCGGCCAGTACTGCCGCTACAATGTTTTGCTTCAACTCGAATCTTCCCCCTTCATGGCTTCTTCCGCATATATCCATCGCATCGGCCTAGGCGCTGCCACATTGGGCCGCTCCTCTTCACAATACGGGAGATCAGGAGAAAAAATGTGGAAAATCTTTCTACCCCCATGAAACAGCAGCAGCACCGAGCCGTCTGGTCCGGTGCCCCGCTTCATTAATCATCGCTCTGATCTCGACGATATTGACCGGCTGAACTCCGGAATCGCTGCCCCTTATTGAGCGGCCCATCGCTTTAGCGTCGGAAGATAGCTCCTCAGCATCGATCGCGCTGCTTGCTCTTCCATCCCGTTCTTGACGACGAAGGGGACGCACACCTCAATCATCTCTTCCATCGTCATGTCCGGCTGCTTGAAGGCTCCGCCTTTCTTTGAACTCTTTTCACTATTTTCGATGATCGAACATGGTAAAATAAGTGGAGGTATGGATACGGCAGCAAGATGAGAACGAAGGGAAGAAGGAGGAGCCATGCTTCAGAAATTCGGTTTTTCTCAATATGAAAGCAAGGTATATGAGGTGCTCGTCTCCAGCGGCGAACCGATGGATGCGACAACGGTCGTGAAATATTCGGGCGTCCCCAAAGCGAAAATCTATGAGGTACTGGCACGGCTCATCGACAAGGGCGTCGCGTCCGACACGATCTCCGGCAAGAAGAAGCTGTATGCGGCGCTGCCATTAGAGGTCGTCATCGATAAGCTGGCCCAGGAATTCGAGAACAGCATTGCCCGGCTCAGACGAAGCAACGAACGCAGGGCATACGTCGACGATCAGGTATGGACCATCAAATCGGATACGAGCATTCAAGCCTACGGCAAGCACCTGATCGAGGGAGCAGAGCAATCGATTCTGATCTCGATGTGGAAGGACGACTTCACGGCCTATGTGCCGCTCTTGGAACGGAAGGAGCAAGAGGGGCTTCGCGTCGAGGCGATGGTAACCGGGTATCCTATGCCGCAGGCTCGGCTGTCGAAGCTGCATACCCTTACGCCGACAGACGAGCATCAGCGGCTGGAGCGCTTCGCGATCATCGTCGTTGATGGCGAGAGGCTGATGTTCGGCGGACTCAATCACGGGAACTGGCAGGCGATGCAGACGGGCGCACAGCCGTTCGTCACCTTCTTCACGGAATTTTTCTATCATGATGTCGCGCTGGCGGCGATCTCGCAAAAATATTATGACGAGCTGATGCAGGACGAGGAGATGAAGGCCCTGCTGATGCAGCTTCGTTATTAGTGTCGAAAACACGCTTGCCTGGCTCTGCCGCTGCGGAGTGTTTTATATGTTAAGTTCCTTACGGGCATTACGCACAATACCGCCCCAAGGCTCCACACCCTGGGGCGGCTTCTTATTACGATTCAGCCACTGGCGCGGAAGCGCCGGCGCTTGCTTGGTGAGCGGTCGCCGCCTTGCCGCGGAACGGGCGGGTCAAGGAATAGACCGCCACAGCCAGTGCCACCAGGACAATGGAGCAGCCGATCCAGGCGTTGTAGGTGACGGAGCTCTTCTCGATCACAATCCCGCCGACGACCGAGCCGGTCGCGATGCCCATATGCAGCACGGAGGAGCTGAGGCTCAACTGGATATCTGCGGTATCGGGCGCGCACTGCATCAGATAGCTCTGCTGTCCCGGAGTCAGCGCCCAACTCAGCGCGCTCCATAGCATGACCACCGCCATGAACAGATAGAACGGCAGATGGGCCGCGAAGGGCAGGATGAACATGATGCAGGCGAAGCTGGCTACGACGGTCAGGATGGAGCGCTTCGTTCCCCATTTGTCTGCAATCCAGCCCCCGAGTCCCCCGCCGGCGACGGCGGCGATGCCGAACAGGAAGTAGGCGACGCTCGTCATCTCCGGGCTTAATTGATAGGTCGCCTGAAGGTATGGCGTCAAATACGCATATAAGGTCAAGTGTCCGGTCAGCATGAAATAGGCCAGCAGATGCCCGCTTACGAGCTTGGCGTTCTTCAACGAGGCGAACTGGGCTCGAAGCGGCGCGGTCGGCGACGGTGCAATGGGCTGTAGCGAGTAGAAAATCGCAATCATGGCGGCGACCGTGAGCAGGGCGATGAACAGGAACGGCGCTCTCCAGCCGTAAGCATGGCCGATCACCATGCCGATCGGAACGCCCAGCACGAGCGAGCCGCTGACGCCCATGTAGATGATCCCGATCGCCCGGCCTTTATATTCGGGCTGCACCAGCTTCGACGCGATCGTGACCGACAGGACGATAATGAGTGAACCGCTGGCGGCTGACAGTGCCCGCGCTGCCATTAACGCCCCGTAATCGGAGCTGAAGGAGACGATCAGATTAGACAGAAGAAAGACGAGCAAAAAGAATAAGTACAGCTTCTTCCGTTCGAACCGCGCGGTCACGTTCATTAATATCGGTGCGGATACGGCGAAAGCGACGGAGAAGATCGTGATCAATTGGCCTGCCGCACTGACCGTAATGCCGAGATCGGACGCGATCTGATCAAGCAGTCCTCCGATAATCAGCTCCACCGTGCCGACGACGAAGGCGGCGACCGCCAACATGTATACCCGGAAATTCAAAGAAAACAACTCCAATCTGTATCACAAAAAAGTTACTACCATTATAGTAACCATAGAAAAAAAACACAACATTTACTTTTCCACATGCGACAAGCCCAATTTCGATGCTTGACCATGTTGTATATACATGTTATCATTTCTATGTAACTTGTATATACAAGAAGGGGTGGGAGAAATCATGTAAGCGTTATTAGGAGGGGGAGAGGCGAGGAAAGTGAAATTAAGCTATGAAATATTTCACAACACGAACAAGGAACGCGACACACAATGAATGCACGATTGTCACTTTGATATACATAGAAGTGAACATTGGCATCTTGGAGGGCTAATGATGGCGGTTAAGAGAGAGTCAGTGGTACAGATTATTCAAGCCGTTGGCGGCACGGAAAATATTGAGCAGGTTATGCATTGTATTACGAGATTGCGGTTTTCCTTGCGAGACGAGAGCAAAGTCAATAAAGCAGACCTTGAAAAGATTGATTTGGTGAAAGCGATTTTTTCCACAAATGGACAGTTCCAGGTTGTCATTGGTCAAGGGATCGTAGATAAAGTCTATCAGAAATTGGTTCAAATCGCGGGGATCGCAGAGACTTCTTCCCCGACAACGCAAGCAGTACAAGGTAAAGCAACGAAAAAGTTAAACCCTCTGCAAAAATTCGTGAAGGTGTTGGGAGATATTTTTATCCCGCTTCTGCCAGCCATTGTCACATCCGGCTTGTTGCTTGGATTGAATAATTTGCTCGTTGGACAGGGCATCTTCTACGATAAGAAATCATTCATTGAAGTTCACCAGGCATGGCAAGGATTTGCGGGCATTGTCAATTTGATTGCAAGCACTGCTTTTACATTTTTACCGGGCTTGATAGCATGGTCTGCGGTGAAGCGATTCGGCGGGAGCCCGCTCCTTGGCATTGTGCTAGGGTTGATGCTTATCCACCCGATTCTCACCCCTGCAAGCGACGCGTTAAGCAGCGGAGACGTTCCTCACTGGGATCTGTTTGGATTAACCATCAATAAGATCGGCTATCAGGGACAAGTCATTCCTGTCTTGCTCTCATCCTTTTTGCTTGCCCGGATTGAACTCTTCTTAAGAAAATACATTCCTGACTCGATTCAATTGCTGCTGGTGGCGCCCATCGCACTGCTGGTCACTGGATTTATTACATTTGCGGTTATCGGGCCGGTTACGTTTCACATCGGCAACGCCATTAGCGATGGCGTAGTCGCGATGTTCCATCACTTTGGCTGGCTGGCAGGGTTTATCTATGCCGGAATCTACCCATTGCTTGTCATAACCGGGATGCACCATACGTTCCTGGCGCTTGATTTGCAGTTGATTTCGAGTCTTGATGCAACCTATCTGTGGCCGGTGGTGGTCATGTCCAATATCGCGCAAGGAGCGGCGGCGCTTGCGATGATGTTCGCCACCAAAGACGACAAATTACAAGGAACGGCGCTTACCTCGGGGATTTCCGCTTTCCTGGGCGTGACGGAACCTGCGATGTTCGGCGTGAATATTCCCTTCAAGTTTCCATTTATTAGCGCCATGATCGGCGCGGCTTGTGCGGGAATGCTGGTCGCCTGGAAGCATGTAACGGCCTCTGCGATTGGAATTGGCGGAATTCCAGCATTTTTGTCTATATTTACTGATTTTTGGGGCATTTATTTTATGGCTATGGGCATCGCCGTTGCCGTACCGTTTGTGCTGACCCTTGTGCTTGCCAAAGTAAAAGGAACCGCAAAGTAAGAGGCAGGCAAGGAATGGACGGGGGTGCGGGCATTTAAGCGGATTATAGAAGAGGGGTGTAACGATGCAAGAACCTTGGTGGAAAAGAGCGGCCGTATATCAAATCTATCCGAAAAGTTTTCTAGATACGACAGGCAACGGGATTGGCGATATTAACGGGATTATAGCCAAATTGGATTATCTTCGCGAACTTGGCGTGGATGTGATCTGGTTAACCCCGATGTATGCGTCGCCAGAAAAAGATAATGGCTATGATATTAGCGATTATTATGCGATTAACCCGCAGTATGGAACGATGGAGGACTTCGACAAGCTCGTAGACGAAGCTCACCGCAGAGGGATAAAGGTGATCATGGACATTGTGGTGAACCACACTTCAACGGAGCATTCGTGGTTCCGGCAGTCGCGCGCTTCCCTCGATAACCCTTATCGGGATTACTATATATGGAAGGAGCCGCAAGACGGCAAGGAACCGAACAATTGGTTATCGAAGTTCGGCGGGAGCGCCTGGGCATACGATGAGACGACGAAGCAGTATTATTTGCATCTCTTTGATGTTACGCAGGCGGATCTCAATTGGGAGAACACCGCAGTGCGCCAGGAAGTATATCGGATGATGAAATTTTGGCTTGACAAAGGTGTCGACGGCTTCCGCTTGGATGTCATAAATTTGATTTCAAAAGATCAAAATTTCCCGAACGACAACGGTGAGCATGCACAGGCGGATGGCCGCCCATTTTATACGGACGGACCTCGCATTCATGAGTATTTGCATGAATTGAACCGGGAAGTACTCGCCCGTCACGACACGATAACGGTCGGGGAGATGTCTTCCACTTCGATCGAGGAATGCATCAAGTATACGAATCCCGAGCGGCAGGAATTAAATATGACCTTTAACTTCCACCATCTCAAGGTCGATTACCCGAATGGCGAAAAATGGGCGCAAGCTGATTTCGATTTTATCCAATTGAAGCAAATCCTGTCGGAGTGGCAAACGCGAATGCATGCGGGCGGAGGCTGGAACGCACTATTCTGGTGCAATCATGATCAGCCGCGCATCGTGTCAAGATTCGGCGACAGCGGCAAGTATCGCGTAGAAGCCGCGAAAATGCTGGGAACAACGATTCACATGATGCAAGGGACGCCTTTTATCTACCAGGGCGAAGAAATCGGAATGACGAATCCGGAATTCAATCATCTTGCGGATTACCGTGATGTCGAATCGCTAAATATGTACAACATCTTGCGGGAACAGGGCAAAAACCAGGATACGATCATGGATATATTAAGGCGGAAATCCCGCGATAATGCGAGAACGCCGATGCAATGGAATCACAGCGCCCACGGTGGATTCACGAAGGGCACGCCTTGGATTCAAGCAGCTCCGAATTATCCGGACATCAACGTAGACGCTGCGTTGCAAGATCGGGATTCGATTTTTTATTATTATCAAAAACTAATCCAATTGCGCAAACAATATGACATTATCAACTACGGAGATTATCGGCTGCTTCTGCCGGACCATGAACGGATATTTGCCTATGCACGCCGATGGCACAATGAGAAGCTTCTTGTCGTTAACAACTTTTATCGCGAGCCGGTTTCTCTATCAGCCGACGAGATTGATATTTCACCTGAGCACGGGGAAGGCAGCATTTTACTATCCAATTATGCCGATTCACCGCAAGCTTCATGGGCTCTTCAATTACGGCCTTACGAATCCATCGTTTATTATTGGAGGGAAAAGTAAGACCAACCCGAAGCTAGATTTGCTTATATAGGACGCAAACCGATAGCTCAAGCACGTAATCTATTGACGAATGGGATAAATAGGGTATAATGATGCATATGCTATTTGGGAAATGGTGGTAAATGGAATGAAGGGTAATAAATTTTCCGGGATTTATTATGATCTCGTCCAAAAAATTCAATCAGGTGAAATGAAATCCAACCATTTGCTGCCTTCGGAGCATGAATTAGCCAAGATATATGATGCTTCCCGTGAGACGATTCGCAAGGCTCTGAACCAATTGTCGCAAAACGGCTATATCCACAAGGTAAGAGGAAAAGGCTCTGTCGTCCTGGATATCGAGAAATTCAATTTTCCTATTTCGGGGTTGGTCAGCTTCAAGGAGATCGCCACCCTGTCAAGGAAGGAATGGCGTACGATTGTACATGAGCTGGTCCTGGTCAAGCCGGATAGCTTTATTCAGAAGCAGCTTAAAATCGATAATAAAACGGATGTATGGAAAATTGTCAGAACGAGAGAAGTTGCCGGCGAGCGAATTATTTTAGATATCGATTACGTCAATAAAGAGTTTCTCCCCACGATATCGAAAGATATCGTGGAGCACTCGCTTTACGAGTATTTCGAGTTGCAGTTGGGCTTGATTATCAGCTTCGCCAAAAAAGAAATCATGGTTGAGCAGGCGACCGAGGCAGATCGGGAATACATGGATTTAGGTGAACACACGTATGTCGTTGTCATCAGGAACCATGTTTATTTGAATGATGCCGCCTTGTTGCAATATACCGAGTCAAGGCATCGGCCCGATAAATTCAGATTTATTGATTTTGCCAGACGTGAAAAGATTGGTTTGCCGTTCATGGCCTAAGCAGAGAAGAGGGAATGACTGCGGCAGCGCTGATGCGCTTGCTCCGGCCGAATCCTTCTTCTCTTTTTACTCGTACAGCCCTAATTCCTCATATACTCGAATGGTTACGACACCGTCCAGGGGCAACTGCCTGTCGCGCTGGAACCGCTTGAGCGCATAGGTCGTATCCGCGCGGAACTTCCCGTTGCAGACGCCCTTGAAGTAGCCCGCGCTTTTCAACCGGGACTGGATCAACTGCACCTCTCCGCCTACGTCGCCTTCGGCAACGATTCTCGGATCATGCTTCAGCCCGCCCAACACATGCCCGTGAATCGTCACCTTCGTGCCGACCGGTACGAGCTCGAACAGCTCGATGACATCCCGATTGCGCATCCGGACGCAGCCATGGCTTAGATGCTGCCCGATGGAATAAGGCTTGTTCGTCCCGTGAATGCCGTAATAACCCCACGGGACATTTAATCCGAGCCAGCGGGGACCAAAGGAAGGGCCCCAATCCTTTCCTTTATATATGATCTTGTATTCTCCGATAGGGGTGGGAGTTGCGGGATTGCCGACGGCGACGGTATACGTCTTGAATCTTTCACCCTGTGCCCGTACGATCAGCTTATGACGTTCCGGATAAATGTCTATCGAATACAAGCCTTGGTTGGCGACAATCGGAAGCGGATCCTCCGGCAGAGAGGAATCCGCATAAGCAAAAATATGATGTATCCCCAGATCCAGACTTAGCAGGACGATCACCGTGGCAATCATAAGTACCGGGTATCGATAGCTTGGTATAAAATACTTCATTTCTGCCTCCACCGCATCAACTCATCCAAGTCGTTGGACGTAGTGTATCCAAATGTTTCACTTTCATTCAGCCGGCAACCATTCACTGTGCAAGAGGTCTGTTGACCTTTCTGGTTGAGTGAATAGTTTGCAGGAAAATGGGTCTTCTAGCGGGCCTCTGACGGGTTTTCTGGTAGTGTGGATGTGAAAAAGATAATGTTAAACATGGCGAGTGTCCAAAGGGTTGTTGGAATATCTTTTCCATGGTAAAATAAGTTATACTTACAAGCAGGGAGGTGAGTAAGATGAAATTAAAAAAATTTTTGGTGCGAGTGTATTAATTGTTTCGATTATGATTCCACAGTCAGCATTTGCTACTCCTAAGAACATCGAAAAAATTGAAAATGGCATTCTTGTATGGGATGATGATCATCTTGTTGAAATAAAAAAAGGAACCAAAAAGTATGATGAAATAATGAAAAATGTTGAAGATGCTATAGAAGAATTCATTCCAACCCTGTCAGAAATCAAAAAAATAGATGATCTTCTCGAAAATATAGAAAAGTTACTTGATGACATGTAATTAAAATAAAAAGTGATGACCTTTTTTTACCTATGGCCATCACTTTTTATTTTACCCGCGTGCCCAGCTAAGCACGCAGCATCTAACCGGTGAGAGTCCGGTCACGGAGGGGCCAAGCTCCCGTTTAGCAGCATACCGTGTATTTTGTTACGGCGCATGACCTGGTGCAGACGCCGCAGTCGGCCCATCTAACAAATACGATCAAACCCAAGATCAAGATGTTCATCAAGCCGGACCTGCTTATTATCGACGAAATCGGGAGATGGACGAGACGGCTGCACACTTCTTCTTCCAGATTGGTTCGGAGCGCTATGAGCGCAGCTCCATTATGCTCACGTTCAACAAGACATTTGGTGCTTGGAGCGATATCTTTGGTGACACGGTGCTGGCGACGGCCATTCTCGACCGCCTCCTTCACCACTCCAGCACCGTCAACATCAAGGGAGAGAGCTATCGCATCAAGGAAAAGAAAAAAGCTGGGTTTTTCCGCTCTGAACCGACAGGAGAAGCTGAAGCCGACTGATGATTTCGGGGAATTTTCATCCGATATTGACTGTCGTTTCTAATGTTTTCGGACATTCGAATTTGAGAGGAATTATTTACATTAAGTACAATACATTCGAGCAGAGGTTTCAGACAAAACTATTACTTCAGTTCTAATACGGTCTACTTGACAGGAGCAAGATCACACCCCCGTCAAGTAGACCGCTTTTTGGGAAATATTTAGTTATTTTTCAAGACATCAATTAATCTTTTTGTCCAACTAAAGTCTGTTTTAGTTATTGTATCATCTCTGTATTGCTTTCCATCTCTATCGATGGCATACACAAACATTCCTCCCTTAGGACCAGCTTGCGGTTGCCACACAGCATAATTGTATGCTCTACTTGTTTCAAATGGTTCCTGAGTATCACCCCAGTTTGTTGGATCTTGTTCTTCAGGAAAAGATATCCCCGGAAGAAATTGATTAGGGGAGATCGTATCTTTATAAGTTGCCCATGTTTGATCTAGTCTACTAGGGTTTCTTCCATAGGCTTGTAGAAATAAATAATCACAAAATGGTGCTACTTCTTTGAATAGAGCATGATTGTCTTTGTTTGTATCATAGATAAGCAGCTTGCCACTATTCGATATTGGTCCTAACTGTTTAGATAGAGCTTCAAAAACACCAACAGCTTTTGTGTGTTGTTCTTGAGTTAAGTTTGCCTCCATGTCAATATCTAATCCATCTAAATTGTAGGGAGTTACGTATTGATCTAGTAAGGATTGCGCATAATCATCATATTCTTTGGATGTGGGCATCTTCCCATTACTAGGAATGTTATATAGCTCACGTATATCTATAGTTCGTATCACTTTGGTTTGACGTTCGTGTAAAGCAGGCACATAAGTATCTCGAAGCGTGTCCCAAAAAAGTTGTTGATCTGTACCTGGTTCTACATAGTGGAAGACGGATACGACATCGACTCCTTCAGGAATGTCTGTCATAGCTGTCACATTAGGGTATGGTAGACTTGAATTTGCATCATGAGGCATGGTTACGTCACGCCATGTTCTATAGTATGCCATCATTACAGGAGCTTTTTGAGTTTCCGTTAACTCCTTTACGGAAGAAGATAAAGGACTAGCTGTAACAATTGAGCCACTTAGTAAAGACAAAATTAAAATTGTCGACAAGATTAATAATATTGACTTTTTCTTCATAAAAGATAACTCCTTCCTTAAATATTAATAGTTGGGATAATAAAGTAAATAGAATTGTTCCGTGCTTGACAAATCGCACAAACGCCTGTCCCAGGAATAGAAAACGCTTACAATTTTTTGGGGTCTATCTTTAAACCGACTACAATTTCCTCTTTCCAGTTACGCATCGTGTTGAGTGCCTTGTGAACGACGGCATCGTGCTCCATTCGTTCTCCTTGCTCAAACCATGCTCTCATCTGGATTTAGACTTTAGGATAAGCCTTGGCTTGTGGCGCCAGCTTGCGCTATACTTCATCCTAAATTAGGAACCATTTAAAACCTCCTCGAATAATTATTCATGTATTGCTTTTTGAATCACTCTCGATTGGCTTGGCGTAAATTCCTGCGCCCTTATGAGTCAAGTACGTCAATGGAACGCCACTTTTTCTCGTTATATTAAGGGCTTATTCAGTATAACGGCCAGAAAAACAAGAAATTAATAGGTATAATTGACTAATAATCATTTGCGAAAAATTAATAAGATGATCCTGAAGTTTAACGTCAAGATCAGACCCTGCACTTGTTCATCAACTTTAGACAAGGAACGACAGACATTCTCCTGTCCCTTGTGCGAAGTAGCTTGGCTTGCAACCCTAAAAAAGGATTGGCGGCGTTACTTATGCCCAGTCCGGGCGGTAGCGAGGCTGCTGGGGCAAAGGTAACGTGGGGATCAAAGGAACGAAGGGTTGAAATAAGTAAAGCTTAATTTGTAATAAGGTTGTGCCGATTATCGGCATATGAAAAAAAGAGCCGTGGATCGCTCCTGCGGCTCTTACCTTGAAAAAGAGAAATTATTAGTGCGTCCACCTGAATGTCTGCTTCACCCTGCTTGCTTACGGCACTTTAATGAAAAAACCGCATCATCATTCCATTAGATCACGAGAAGGAGGACATAACTTATTCTTCAGAAAATCGTGTCTTGACAATGGGGAGCATTACATGGAGAGGGTAAGTAGTTTCTAGAGTGAAAGTATGCTTTCTTTTTATAGGAAATTGATAAAAAAGGATAAGTTTAAAATATATACTAAAAATCATATAGACATATATTGTTACTAAATGATATACTTTTTTTAGTCCAAAAAAAGGAATGCCCCTCCGCACCCTCTATAAATCGTAATTTATTGTAAAAAAGGAGCCATCCTGTAGTGAATGAATACGAGGTTTGAACAAAAAGAGCGTCTCCTGTATGCTGGGTCAAGAAGGCGAACCTATATTCATGCCCTAATGAAAAGGAGGACGCTCAATATGAAACAATCTGAGAAGCAGAACAACGAATTCAACAAATTACCGAATTAACCCTCGTAGCAGCCGACATCGCTAAGAAAACTCATATATCTCAAACCGTCCATTACCGCGGAATCGAACTCGGTAAAGACCGTGTACTCGGTAATCATCATCTAGGTCTACCGAAACTTGTAACGTGGATGAAGGAGCTTCAGCGACAATGCCTACAAGACAGAGAGCGTCTTGAGGATCGTGCCCACCAGGCACTACTGGCTCCCGCTGGCCGAATTTCTTCATCGAGAGGGCGTTAAAGTCGTCGTTGTGAATCCGCATCACGTCAACAAGAGCAAGGAGCTTGAGGACAACTCACCGACCCGTATTTATGCGGAGCTCCATATCTCGAATATGCGGTTGGTTAAAATCTGAGAATGAGTGAGAGAGCGCGAGAAAACATTTAATTATTGTGGGAGTCATTCATCAAATATATTTATATGATCTTATTAAATCACACCATCTAATTGCTGTTTTCTTGTCTACTGCCTGTTCTTCATGTGAGCAAGCAATGGAGGCTATGAAGTCTTTTATTAATAAAAACCCCAAAATAACCATTGCAGCATTTATCTTCACAGAACCTACTATATTTGGCATGTTGAAAAGGTACTTTGATAATTTACTTCTCTTGTTCTATATGGAGAAAGAAATGATGAACGAACAACTTAATGTTAGGATATAACAGCACAATTTTTTTTGGTTATTGCAGGTCAATTCATGACAAACAAAAAGACACTCCTTAGGTCGAGGTTAGCACAATATGAGAACTATCATATCGATAAATTAATTGCGAATAAGCTTATATCTTTACCATTAATTTTTTTTGAAACAACTGAAAATCATAATTTATTGCAACGTATAAACAGTAGTATACTTTCGGTTATCCATGTGATGGTAAGTGTTCTTATTGCAGTAATCAAAAATATGGAAACTATTTTCTTGCTACGCATCCTAACTATAAACTTGAAGTGATCTCATTAAAAGATTTTTTATCCCCTGATCAGAATTATTACCAATCGCTCGAAAACGCCATAGCATTAGAACAACCGGATGTTCTATCGATCTCTATGGATCATTACGTAATCCTTAGTGAGAGAAGTAAGTTAATGCCCCTGAATCATTGGATGAAGAGGGATGCATTCGATATAGAGGGAATTACGCCGGCAATTATCGATTCTCTTCAAAATGAAGCGGGGGATTTGAACGGGTTATCGCCTGTATTTACGGGTTCTGCTTTGTACATAAATAAAAAAATGGTAGCGGAGAAAGGGATACCCGTTCCAACCGATTCGCTCACATGGGATCAAGTATTCCATTTGGCTCAACAAGTGAAGCCGGATAATAAGGAAGTCAGACAATATGGATTATATACCAAATACGCAGCCAATCCTTATATGATGGCGCTTTATATTGGGGAAGGAAGCGGATTGCATTTTTTTAATAACGGAAATAAACATTTCACTATAGATGCGCCAGGATGGGAAAATGTGTTTCAAAATATTGTGGATTGCTTTCAAGCGCAAGTGTGCTATGACAACCATTCAAAAGCATCGAAACGCTCCATGACAAGAGAAGAGAGCGAAGTAAGAAGCTACCCTTTTCTCGCGGGGAATATCGCGCTGGCTGTTGATGATTCAGCGCTGTACAGACTTCTTACAGCAAGTAAAGACAGATATAATGATTTGGAATGGACGGTTGTGCCATCCCCTACAAGTGCTGAATATCCAACAACGGGGAATGGAATTCGTATGGAAGAAATATTTGCGATTCCTGCCGGAGCTAAGCATGCAGACGATGCTTGGGAACTGGTTAAATATATATGTGGTGACGATTACGGGAGACTCCTTCCTCAAATCAGCCCTAATGACTTGCCCGCAAGAGAGGCCACAGATGAAGATAGGCTGGCGGAAGTATTTTATAAGCTCGACCATATGAATAATAATAGGATCAATGGGTTAAGAAGACTTCCTGATTCGGTTTTGGAAAAAATGAAAGAAGTATCCGCGTGCTATATGGCACATATGTTGGAACAGAACATGCCGGTTCGTGATGCGCTTCATCAGATGCAGCATGCCTTGCAGACTGCCTTGGATAACAGCACAAATCCCGGGTAACTGCAGGATTGATCATAACAAGGCGCATCCTATGGCAGCATTACATTCCGCGCTCATCTCGTACAACGCGCCGCAACAACACGAAAGGTCTGCTCCTCTTCGTCAAGCGCATACGTTACCGTCTCGACCGGCAAATCTTCCAGGCTGGCTTTGCATTTGCCAGCCGTTGTGCGGCGCTTGTACGTGAACTGCTCCACAGGCGCTTCCTGCCCTTCGGATGTCGCGAGCACTTCCGCAACCGTCCGGCCAACGCAGGGACGCTGTGCGTGAATCGCTCGCTCCCCGAGGCGATTAGATGGCCCAGTTCCCGTTGCGGAACACCGGGACAACGGTGCCATCCTTGAGGAGACCATCGATGTCCATCGCGGCGGAGCCGATCATGAAATCAACATGCGTAATGCTGTGGTTGACGCCGTTGGCTTCCAGTTCCTCGGGGGACATTTTTTTGCCGCCTTCGATGTTGAAGGCATAGCCGCTGCCAATGGCCAGGTGGTTGGAGGCATTTTCGTCGAACAGCGTATTGTAGAATAAAATATTCGACTCCGAAATCGGCGAATGATGCGGCACAAGCGCCACTTCGCCCAAGGAATGCGAGCCTTCGTCCGTATCGATCAGATGCTGCAGGATCTCCTGGCCTTGCTTGGCTTCGACGTTGACGATACGGCCGTTCTCGAACGTGAGCTTGAAGTTGTCGATCAGATTGCCGCCGTAGCTGAGCGGCTTCGTACTGGATACATATCCGTTAACGCCATCCTTCTTCGGCACGGTGAACACTTCCTCCGTCGGCATGTTCGCCATGAACGGAATCTCCTTCTCGTTGGTGCTGCCCGCGCCTACCCACAAATGCTTCTCCGGAAGCTCAATGGTCAGGTCGGTTCCCGGAGCACGGTAATGCAGCTTGTGGAAATGATGGCCGTTCAAAATATCCACTTTTTTATGTAAAGTGGCGTTATGTGCTTCCCAAGCTTGCACCGGATCATCCGCATAGAGACGGACGGAAGCGAAAATCGCGTCCCACAGCTTCTCGACCGCTTCTTCGTGCTCGACGTCCGGGAACACTTTGGCTGCCCAGTCCGCGCTAGCTGCGCCGACGACCGTCCAGCTGACCTTGTCCGATTGCACCGCCTTGCGGTAATGGTCCAGCGCCTGGCCGGAAGCCTTCTGGAAGCTACCGATGCGCTCTGGATCGATTCCTTTGAGCAGATCCGGGTTGGATGAGACGATAGCGATAAAGGCGGCCCGCTTGTCGACGAACGTATTTCGCTTGAGTGTCTCGTATTCCGGATATGCCGTGAACACCTCGTCAGCGGCCTGTTCATACTTCAAGCGGGCCAGTTCTTCGTCGATCCAATCGACATGGACATTGGAAGCGCCGGCTGCATACGCTTCGCGCGCGACCAGGCGGGCCAGCGGGGCGACTTCGGTGGAAGCCGACACATACACTTCCTGTCCCGGCTGTACGTTGACACCGACCTTGACGATGAGGTTGGCATATTTCTTCAAATTCTGTTCGATTGTTGCTGCAGTCATCGGAATCCTCCTCAATATAAAAATGATCCTATGTTTCCAATATAACTCATTTCCGCGATGCAAGCAAAAACCGTCGGGACGATAAGCGCCCGGTTAATTGAGCCATTTGAAAATATCCTCTTCTGCAACCGACTTCACGCCATACAGGAACAGAATCTGATCGAAGTTATACTTGGACAGATAGTCGTCTACCGATTCACGGAAAAAACGCAGGTCGATCATATGGATGCTGGAATAGTGCTTCGCGAGCAGTGGAACGAACACATTGGCATACGAATCTTTGAATATGACGATGCTGCGGCCGCTGCCGGCCCCCGTCTCTATCGTCGTCCATGCGTGGTTGCCGTTGAAGAACACCTGATAATGATCGCGGATGGACAGCGCCTCCATATGATAGAAGGAATCCGAGCAAGCAGAGGCGTCGGAATAACAGACGGTATAGGGCGGGAGGGGCTGTTCCAGCCGCTCCAGCTTGTCAGGGGGCAGATGGCGGTTGTTCGCCTTCGTGTAATAGGTTCCGTAAAAGCTACTGCTGATGACGCGGGATGGCAGGCTCTCCAGCCGAACCGGCTCAAAGCCGGCCGCGCGGGCGAATTCCTTATACCCCCAATAAGCGCCGCGCATCGTCCAATGATGGTCCATGCGGAAGAATACCGAATCGGACTTGTGCTGCTTCAATGTATCCAACACGGATACGGGCGTCACAGCATGGCCCAGCGCATCATACGTGCCGCGTATGAATTGCGCGGTATCATAGCTTGTCGCCTCGGCATATAACGGAAGCTTGTCGGCGTATACGGCTTGCGAATAAGGGACGAGCAGCATATGCATCGGGGTGCCGGCATGCCGGGCGGTGAACCGGCGGATCTCGTTCAGATTGGCTTCGTACCGTGCCCCAGGCGTCTGGAAGCGCTCGAATAAATAATCGTCTGTGCCAAAAAAGATGTGTCGATTCTCCGTCTTGCCGCTTATGCGCTCCAAATCGGACTTGAGGCCGACCCAAGTGTCGCGTACAGCGAATTGATCCGCGACATAATTCCCTAACTGCTCCGTATAGCGCCCATCCCAGAGCTTCGCGGCGGAGAAGGAAGGGAACTGCTGCAGCGTCCGGTTCTCGAACTCGGATAGCTTGCGATCGGGCTGCGCGATGCTCCACAGGCTCAGCACGGCGATATAGGCGAGAAAGCCGGCAGTCAACCAGACGGCGCGTCGGTTGGTCATGTTCCATCCTCCTTCCTGAAATGATCGGGGTATGCCTTGCCGTTAGAACCGGACGTTAGAATCGGAAATAGAGAAAGGGATTATACGTTCCGTCGATCAAATAAGCGGTACTGGCGAACAGCATTCCGACTAACAGCGCGTAATCGGCAACCGAGACGGCGGCTTGCAGGGCAGGCCGCCGTTGGAGCAAGGCGGTCACTCGGGCGGCGAGCGGCGTCGCGCTGATGATCAGGATGACCAGCAGCAAGCCATAATTCCGCAGATGGTACAAATCCGTTCCGTTCAGGAGAGTATGGTCTCCGCGTCCAAGCATCGTTGCGATATAGTTCGCGATCGAAGCGATATCTTCGAGTCCGAACAGCACCCAGCCGAACAGGGCCGCCACGATCAGGTATGCATGCCGGATGGGCCGCCACAGTTGTTCCAGCCAGGAGGCCAGGAACAACTTCTCCATTCCGATCAGCAGGCCGAAATAAAGCCCCCAGAAAATAAAATTCCAGCTCGCGCCATGCCATAATCCGGTGAGGAACCAGACGACGAATAGATTCAACATGAGCCTTGGCTTGCTGGTACGGCTTCCGCCCAGCGGGAAATAGACATAGTCCCGGAACCAGGAGCCCAGCGTCATATGCCAGCGGCGCCAAAATTCCGAAGCGCTGGCAGAAATATATGGATAGTTGAAGTTCTCCGGAAAGCGGAAGCCGAGCATGCTTCCGAGTCCGATGGCCATATCGGAATACCCACTGAAGTCGAAATAAATTTGGAACGCGAACGCGATAATTCCCAACCATGCGCCTACCGTCGACAGATCATCAATTCCGCTGCGGCTCATCTCCCACAGCATGCCGATATTGTTGGCAAGCAGCACCTTTTTGCCCAGTCCGATAATAAAGCGCCTTACCCCATATCCGAACTGCTCCAGCGTGAAGCTCCGATCCGTCAGTTGCTTCTCCACCTCGTCGTAGCGCACGATAGGCCCGGCGACAAGCTGGGGGAACATCGACACGAAGGCGGCAAAATCGATAAAGCTGCGCTGCGCCTTGCAGCGGCCGCGGTAGACGTCAATTGTGTAGGACATCGTCTGGAACGTATAGAATGAGATGCCGATGGGAAGCGGCAAGTCAAGCGGGGCGATGGCCGTCCCGAACGCGCCGTTCAACAAATCAATCAGGAAATCGGCATATTTGAAAAAACAAAGCACGCCCACATTCACCGCGAGGGAGAAGATGAGCGTAAGGCGCTGCAGCGCTGTTCTGCCCCGGAACCGTTCGATCAGCAGCCCGTTCACATAATCGGTGACGGCGGAGAATAGCAGCAGCACGATATATATCGGTTCGCCCCACGCATAGAAAAGGAGGCTGATAAGCAATAATGCCGCATTTTTCCCGCACCGGGGAGATGCATAGTACAGCAGCAGCGCTGCGGGGAGAAACGTAAACAGAAAGACAATCGAGCTAAATACCACTTGCTGTTCCTCCCCTCACAGGCTGCCGATGTGCGCAAGGCGGGAACATTACATGCCGTCCGGCTTCAGCGCGGCCGTAAATGCTTTCTCGACATCTTCCGCTTTTTCCGAAATGATCAGCGCCAGATAAACGCCTTCCTGTTTGATAATTCGATTTTTTACAATCTCGAACTGATCGGGCAGGTAAGTGCTCCATTGTGTTTCCTGTGCCGCACCTTCCTCTTCCAGCGCTTGTTTCAGGTCGGCGATATATTTTTCATCTGCCGCCTTGAGCACGATGATTTCGTCCGCTTTGACACTGATCATCGCCTTCAGCATCCGTCCCTCGGCCAATTGGGCAGGATCGATATGAAGCTTGCCGGCCATATCCGCATCGGCCTTCAGATCAATTTCCTCGGCCATGGGAGGGAACTCCGCGCTTTCCTTTAATTTCGCCATAATATCGGCTACCGGCACTTGAACGGCCTCTTCCTTTTTCGTGGTGCATCCGGCGACAGCAATTGCCAGTATGATTATAACCGCCAGCCATTTTCTCATCTTGATCCCCTCTTTCTTCTAATGGTCGTATTGATGTTTCGTATATGCAAAATTGTAGACCGACAAAGCAGAGCATAAGTTGCAGCATTCACAAATTGGATCGCGGCCGGTCAACGGCCGACGGATGGGGAGGCACGTCCCGTTCCGGTGCATTCGCTGACCGAATATACTTATCATTCCATAACAGAACGTAATCATGTAACGGTTGTCAAATCCGGAAAAACAGGTTACACGAAGAAGATAACGAAGGAACGGCGAGCAACGCTGCGATGGATTCTCGTAGATAAGCGTTCTCAAATCGGGGAGAGGGTAATGGGACGGGATAAATATGTACTGGCTTGCAGCTTGAAAGCAAACAACCAAAGCCCGTTTCCGTCAAGGGAAAGCGCCTCGACAAAACCGAGCTTTGGTGATGAGTGCAGTCTACTTGTATGTTTTTATAGGTGAGAGGACAAGGGGAAGTCGGCCTCTCCAACTCGATGGTCCATTGATTGTCCGTTCCGCTCGCAAGAGAAGAGAGGAACGGTTGTCGCATTAAGGGGCTACGGAACGAAGCACCGTGCAGTCGCCATCCAGCGAGTATGCGCCGAGATTCGCCGGCAGAAGGAAGCATTCTCCGGCCGCCAGCGGCAGCTCCTGATCGGCCCAGCGCAGCGTGCCCGTGCCTTCGCATACGACGAGGATAACGAAGCTGTCCGTTGTCGTGGACAGGCTCCACGGCTGCTTCACGATGCCTTTTTCTACTCGGAAGTATGGCGATTCCGCCAGTGTCAGCCATTCATTCGGCTTGGCGTTGTCGGTCTGCATCCGGGTCGCGCCTGCGCCTTCATAGGCGATAACATTCAAGGAGTCCTCGATGTGCAACTCGCGCGGCTTGCCGTCCAGGCCCGGACGGTTATAGTCATACAGGCGGTACGTCGTGTCGGAGTTCTGCTGCACCTCGGCGACGACGACGCCGGCGCACAGCGCATGTACCGTGCCGGCCGGGATGTAGAAGGAATCGCCGGCCTGGACGGCGACCTCCTGCAGCGCTTCCATGATGCGGCCTTCTGCGATCGCCGCCGCCAGCGCTTCGCGGTCGATTCCGTCCTTCAAGCCATAGATAATTTTGGCCCCTGGCTTGGCGTCGAGCACATACCACATCTCGGTCTTGCCCAGCTCGCCTTCCGGCAGCCCTTCATAATCGTCGGTCGGATGCACCTGCACGGACAGATCGTCGTTGCAATCGAGCAGCTTGATCAGCAGTGGGAAGCGGCCGTTCTTCTCGGAGAAGCCCTTCGCGCCGAACCATTCCTTGCCGTATTGCTCCCGCACTTGATCGAGACCTTGGCCGGCCAGCTCGCCGTTGATGACCTTCGTCGTTCCGTTCGGATGGTCTCCGATCATCCAGCCTTCGCCGATATGCCCCTCGGGCAGATCCAGGCCGAATTGTGTCAGCGCGCGGCCGCCCCAGACGCGTTCCTTGAACTCAGGTTGAAACTTCAGTGGGTATGGTGTTGTCATGTTGTCTCTCACTCCCGTTGTCTCTATTTTAATGGCTAAATGGTTGTATGGAAAAACTCAAGCCACTCGCCGTCCGGTCCATCTCGTTCATCTCTTTGTCGGCAATTCCGCGTGTTCCGCATCTGGAACCGTCCTGTCTGATATGCTTACTGCTCCGCACTTCGGGAGCGTGCCTTCTCGACCGCAATGGCGTAAGGCGCCTCCGGCCGCTGGAGCATGCGGTAGGCGACCGCCTGGCCGCTAGCGGCGGGCATTGCCTCCGCCCAGGCGCGGACGGCGTCCGCTTCGCGGTCGCCCCCGGAATGGCCCGGGTACACGACGGCGGTCAGCACCCCGCCCGGACGCAGCAGCGTCAGAGCGTCTTTCAGCGCCGCGAGCGTCGTGGACGGCTCCGTCATGACGCGCTTGTCCGCGTCAACTGTCGGCAGATAGCCGAGGTTGAACATAACGGCTGCCGTCGCTCCCTGCCATGCCGGGGGCAAGGCAAGGGTCATCGCTGCATGGCTGTGCCGCAGCAGTTCAACTTGCGCGCTGCCGTCGGAGCCGAAGGCGTCCTCCAGACGGCGGCGGGTCAACTGGAGCGCTGTCGCCTGGATATCGAAGGCCGCGACGGCCCCGCGCGGTCCGACGAGCCGGGCGAGAAAGAGCGTGTCTACGCCGGTGCCCATCGTCGCGTCCACAGCGCGGTCGCCCGGCTGCACGCGCTCCTTCACGGCCTGCTGCGCGAAGCTGAGGACGGAGAGGAATCCCATGCTAGCTCCCCCTCCATAGCTTGCCCTGCCACGTATTGCGGCGGCGCAGTTCGGCGTCGATCGCGTTCAGCACTTCCCACTTCCGCAGGCTCCACATCGGCCCGATCAAGAGGTCGCGCGGGGCATCGCCCGTCACGCGGTGCACGATCATCTCGGGCGGCAAAATCTCCAGCGTGTCGACGATAAGCTTCACGTATTCATCCATCTCCAGGAAGCGGAGCAGGCCCGCTTTGTATTGCTTCACCATCGGCGTCTTGCGCATAAGATGGAGCAGATGGAGCTTGATGCCCTGCACATCCATGCGGGCGACCGCCGCCGCCGTCTCCAGCATCATCTCATGTGTCTCCTGCGGAAGTCCATATATAATATGGGTACAGACGCGGATATTATGCTTGCGCAGCCTCGCGACCGCCTCCTTATAGCAGGCGGTGTCATGTGCCCGGTTGATAAGGTTCGAGGTCGATTCGTGAATCGTCTGCAGGCCCATCTCCAGCCAGAGATACGTGCGTTCGTTCAACTCGGCCAAATATTCGACGACATCGTCTGGCAGGCAGTCGGGACGGGTGGCGACGGACAGGCCGACGACCCCCGGCTGCTCCAGGATGACCTCGAAATACTCGCGCAGCGTATCGAGCGGCGCATATGTATTCGTGTAGGCCTGGAAGTAGCCGATATAGCTAGCATGCGGCCATTTCTCGTGCTGGCGGTCGCGAATCGTATTGAACTGGGTAACGAGATCGTTGCGGCGGGAGCCTGCAAAATCGCCGGAACCCCGCGAACTGCAGAAGGTGCAGCCGCCGACGGCAATGCGTCCGTCCCGGTTCGGGCAGGTGAAGCCGGCATCCAGCATCACCTTGAATACTTTCCCCCCGAACTGGCGGCGCATCTCGGCGTTCCATGTATGGAACCGCTTGTCTCCCCAATCGAGAGGGACAGGCGGCCGTTCGAGCTTCGGATCGTTCAATGATGACAAGCCCTTTCCTAATCTAAGTCGGCCAGGCAGAGAAGCGGCTGCTTCCGGCAGTCTGTGGCGACCGGTTGTGCCGGCAAGCCGCCGCCAGCCTGCCGCAGCGCGCTTAGCGCGGCAGGCGGCCGTGGTTTTATTGTAGCAGATCTCGCTTGAAAAGCGAAGGTACGGCAACGCGTGCGTGGGATCGTCCAGTCTCATCGTCGGGAACGGAGGTTTCCGGCTCAGTTGCGGCCGGACCGGGTTCGGCAGCCGACTCTTTACAATTACGTTCCGGTGATGCACAATAAAAGATTAGAGCATACTGAGGTTGGAGGAAAACAGATGCGTTTACGAGGCAAAAAAGGGGCTCTGGAGCTGATGCAGCAATCGAAGATTGCAATTCTGGACCCTCAATCCGCAAGGGGCCGCTGGGTTGAAATTTTCGGCAACGGCCGCCCGATCCATGTGGAGCTAGGCATGGGCAAAGGCCAGTTCATCAGTACAATGAGCCATAAACACCCGGGTGTGAACTTCATCGGCATCGATATGTACGATGGATTAATCGGGCGTGCCTGCGAGAAGGCGGAGACGATCCGCGGTGAGCTGGGCGTGGACACCGATGCGAACTTAAGGCTCGTACGGACGAACATTGAAGATTTGGAATCGATTTTTGCGGAGGGGGAGATCGAGCGCATTTTCCTGAATTTCAGCGATCCGTGGCCGAAGAAGCGCCATGCACGCCGGCGCTTGACTCATCCCCGTTTTCTTGAGAAATATAAGCACGTTCTGAATGAACGCGGAGAGATCCACCAGAAAACGGACTCGGTGACACTGTTCGAGTACTCCTTGAATTCCTACGCCGAGGTCGGCCTACAGATGCGGAGCATTTCGCTTGACCTGCACCGGAACGGTCCGCATCCGGATCATGTCATGACGGAATACGAGGAGAAGTTCTCGGGTAGAGGGATGAACATTCATCGCGTGGAGGTTCTGGTAGGGGGCGAGGCTTACGAGCAGTACCGGGCTTCGCTGCCGTATGGCAACGGAGGACAGAGCGTCTTGCAGCAGTAATGCGTCAGATTAGCCGTCGGCTTGAGCGAAGTCCAGAAGTCGGCGGCTTAGTCCGGCCGAAGTATAAAGTCCGGCCCTCCCCCTTCTATGCTTACATTCGTGCTGTCATGTCCAGAAGAAGACGGTGCCTATGGCTGTACCGGTTCCGATCAAGGCCCCTGCCAGACAATCGGAAGGATAATGGAGGCCAAGATACATCCGGGACATGGCCACGATTAAGGCGACGGGAAGCAGCACCCAGGTCAGAATCGGAAAAGCCATCATCATCGGCATAACGATCGAAAAGATGGCCGTCGTATGTCCCGACGGGAACGAATGGTCGATGAGCGGCTTGCGAAACGTTCGTATATTGGGCAGTGCCAGATGGGGGCGAACCCGCGGGTACCATTTTTTAATAAGAAAAACAGGAATATGACTTACAGCCAGCGCAACCAGACACTGCCAGCCAATCCGTCTCCATGGGTCAGGCATGAACAGACCAAGGATAAGTGAGAATGCGATCGTAAATGTTGCTCCTCCGAGATGAGTCATTGTATAGAGTACCCTGTTCATCCAGTGATGATGAAGACGCTGATTAATCCATAGAAACAACTGCCGTTCACGGTATCCAAGCCATGCGATTACACGGGTCAACATGTCACCCCTCCGTTATGCGATAGATTGTGATCGATCATAACAACTATACATTAACAGAAGATAAGGAATTTGTGAATTTTTGATGTCCCCTGATGTCACATTATTCCGGACCGTCTCAACTGCTAGGACATATCTCCCGATGGCAGCGGGAACGCTTGATAGATGTTTCACTATCGGACGCTGCGGGTAAGATGGTGATAGCTGCAAGTCAGCCTCGGCAGGTTGATTGACAGCAACCTTTGCGCGGGCTGTTGCCATTGTAATATGATATAGTGTATGCCTATGCGATCCAAGGCGAGTCGGAATGCTTTTATGATCGGGTGCTATTTTTTTGACGAAATGGGGGTTCAAGCCATAAATTTTTAGCATTTGGACGAAAATAAAGAAAATATCCCGTCAGAGTGTGAACGCCTACTATTTTACGGTCTTCTTGAATGAAAATGGAGCAATTAACGTATGAAAGCCAATACTAGGTTTTTGACAAACGGATGCAAAAGTTGGAAAATCAGGATCGACCGTTTTCTGCGAGGGGAAACATGACAAAGGTATGCCATGAAAAACAAAGAAAAGGCATGCTTATAGAAAAAGTGAAAATATCATCAGGGGATAAAAAGGGGGACACCCACATGGTGGATAAGTTATTTATCGGCTTGCAGGTGTTGTTGGCCGCGCTCGGGGTGTATCAATTCACCTTGTCGCTGTTCGGCATTTACCGTAAAAAGAAACGACAAACCTACGACCCGCAAAAATCGTTCGCCGTTATTGTGGCCGCACATAACGAGGAAGCGGTAATTGGAGCGCTTGTCGAGAACTTGAAGCAACTCGACTATCCGAAGGAAAAGTATGATATCTTTGTCATTTGTGATAACTGTAGCGACAGCACGGCTGACATCGTAAGAGAGCATGGCGTGACGGCATGCGAGCGACACAATCCTCATCAGCGCGGCAAAGGCTATGCTATTGAATGGATGCTGAAGAATCTGTGGGAGATGCCACGCCAATACGATGCGGTCGTCATGCTCGACGCGGACAATCTGGTCAGCATGGATTTCCTGCGTGAAATGAACCATGATCTGTGCTCCGGCGCGCGTGTCATCCAGGGCTATATCGATACGAAGAACCCGCATGACTCGTGGATTACAGCCGCTTACGGGGTCACTTACTGGTACTGCAACCGGCTGTGGCAGCTATCCCGCAAAAATCTGAAGCTGGCGAACTTCCTCGGCGGAACCGGAATGTGCTTCGAGAGCCAACTGCTGAAGGATATGGGCTGGGGCGCGACAAGCCTGGTCGAGGACCTGGAATTCACGGCGCGCTGCGTCATGAACGGCATCAATCCGGTGCTGAATTATAATGCGCGCGTATACGACGAGAAGCCGTTGACGTTCAAGGCGTCGGCACGCCAGCGTCTCCGCTGGATGCAGGGCCATTTTACGGTGGCACGCCGCTATTTCTTCCCGCTGCTGTGGAAGAGCATCAAGGAGCGCAATATGGCGAAGTTCGATATGGCGCTTTATACGATTACGGTTTACACGGTACTGCTGACGTTTCTCATGACCGCCTTCCTGTGGGTGGACGCGGCGATTTTCAACGGGCCGAATGTAGCCACGTTCTTTGAATATTTGCCGTCATGGGCGAAAGTGGTGTCGATGGTGCTGACCTGCAGTGTGTTCGTGCTGGCGCTCGTGCTGGAGGGCGTCAAGTCGTGGCGCATTTATGCGTCGCTCATCACGTTCCCAATCTTTCTGCTGTCCTGGTGGCCGATTACGTTCTATGCGTTCTTCACGCAGAACAACACAGTATGGAGCCATACCGAGCATACCCGCGTCGTGCGCTTGGAGGAAATGCAGGGCAAGCAGGTATCCTGATTCGGGGCTGTCCCGGAGCGGGAAGAATGGCTTGACAATGAATCCGCAAGAGTGATATAGTAATTGAGTGTTCAAATTGTATATGCTTTGTATTAAGCAGGAGCACCCGCTTCTCACCTGTCCGACGAAGGTTGGCTGGTTCTGTCGATTTGCCGCATTGGCGGTGTTTCACATGATCTGGTCTATGTGAGGGATGTGGGCTCTTGAGTCCACATCCCTTTTTGTATACAATACAAGTTTGCAAGAGCGAAGTGGGAATTCGATTATGGAGGTGGCACACCATTAGCAAAGATCATTTGGTTAACGAGGAGATTCGTACGAAGGAAGTTCGACTGGTCGGCCCGGAAGGCGAGCAGATCGGCATCAAGCCGTTCCGCGAAGCATTGCAGATGGCTTATGACACGAACTTGGACCTGGTGAATGTGGCTCCGCAGGCGAAGCCGCCCGTATGCCGGATTATGGACTACGGCAAGTTCCGCTACGAGCAGCAGAAGAAAGAGAAAGAAGCACGCAAGAATCAGAAGACGGTCGATCTCAAGGAAGTCTGGTTCCGCGCGAACATTGACGAGCATGATTTCCAGACGAAGCTGCGCAACGTCTTGAAGTTCCTGCGTGAAGGCGATAAGGTCAAATGCTCGGTCCGCTTCCGCGGACGCGAGATTGCCCACTCGGATATCGGCAAGAAGGTTCTTGACCGTGTTCTGGTCGAAGCGAACGAACTGTGCACCGTGGAACGCCTTCCGAAGCTGGAAGGCCGCAGCATGATTATGATTTTGGCGCCGAAGAGTACCTAAGCGACCTGCCACGCTGGAGAAGGCGGCAGGATGGATGAACACCGAACTTGAGGAGGATTATTGATTATGCCTAAGATGAAAACGCATAGCAGCTTAAAGGGCCGCTTCAAAATTACGGGTACTGGTAAAGTGCGTCGCCACAAAGCGTACCGCAACCATTTGCTTTCCCATAAATCGCAACGCCAAAAGCGAAACCTGTCAACGAGCCCGGTTATGGCAGCAGGCGACGTTAACCGCATGAAGCAGCAGTTGAAAAACTTGAAATAAGCAATTCGGAGACATCGAATCGGGAGGTTAATACGAAATGGCACGAGTAAAAGGCGGATTTACGACACGTCGTCGTCATAAGAAAGTATTGAAACTAGCAAAAGGATACTTCGGTTCTAAACACCGCATCTTCAAAACAGCGAACGAGCAAGTCATGAAATCGTTGCTGTATGCATACCGCGATCGCCGTCAACGGAAGCGTGACTTCCGCAAGCTGTGGATCGCCCGCATCAACGCGGCAGCTCGCATGAACGGACTGTCCTACAGCAAAATGATGCATGGATTGAAGCTGGCAGGCGTGGACATCAACCGCAAAATGCTGGCTGACATGGCAGTCAACGATGCCAATGCATTCAGCTCTCTTGCAGCGGTAGCCAAAGAAAAAGTAAACGCGTAGGCTGGATTCATAGAGTAGCGCCGCATCGCCGGCAATGGCAGTGCGGCGTTCGTTATAGGACAAGCCCCGGTTGGGAGCAACCGGGGCTTTTTGCAGTGGATTCTACCCCCAATATTATTTGCGGGTCGACAGTTGGCTGGCGAGCTGCTTGCTTCCCACCCGTCTTTTCCTTCGCAGCTCTGCCCGCTCCTGTGCCGATTCGTGAAGCAGCTTTTCTTCCTCGGAGTCGGGGATGACAGGCGGCACGGCCATCGGCCGGCCATATTCATCCACCGCCACGAAGGTCAGGAAGGAAGTTGCCGCGATAGCGCGCTCGCCAGAGAACAGATTCTCCGAGACGACCTTCACAAATACTTCCATGCTCGTTCGTCCCGTCCAGGTGACATACGATTCCAGACAGACGGAATCCGACTGCAGTATCGGACGCAGGAAATCAACCGAATCGGTCGAGGCGGTAATCACGTTGTACCGGCAATGGCGCACGGCCGAGATGGAGGCCAATTCGTCGATGGCGCTCATCAGCTTGCCGCCGAACAAGGAATCATGGTTATTGACATCGTTCGGAAATACGCGGCTCGTCTTGAACACGCGGGATTCGCGGCATAGCTTGGGGGCAAGCTCGGATGGATGAACATCCGTATCAACTTTCTTCATAATCAATCTTCCTTTCTATTCAACAGTTCTTCCACACGGATACGGGACAGCGTGGACGGATGCCGCTTTATTGTACTCCAGAGCGGGAGAGAAGCCAAATCAGTTCCAGGGCGGATGCCCGTATTCGAGTCGAGGTTCGGTCCTCCCCGGTCTGCCGGAAGAGGAAGGAATTCGGCGGCATGCCGTGCGGAGTTGCCTTCGGTTTCCGTTTTCATCGGCGCGCGATTTCGATACAATAGAGAGATGCGACTTCAAGAAAAGAGGGAATGTTATGATCGATTTATCCAAAGCGGAAATTCAGCAAATGGTTGTCCATCAGGTCGGAAGCAAAGCCCGCGAGGAGGGGGTTCGCATCTCTCATGCGCTGTATGATGTGCCGAGCGATGAAGTGAAGGCCACGCTGATGAAGTATCTCATTTCCAGCTTCAAATTCGACGCCTTCTACCGCTTTCATCATGAGGCCGAGCTGCCGTTGAATGAGGTATACACATACGCAAGCCGCATGTTTCAACAGGCGGATTCCTTTCACGAGCAGTCCGTTCATGTGCTGCATCATTTGTACGAGCAATCCTCCCATCCGCAGATCAAGCCGGGGGAGCTGTATGTTGTTCATCTGAACAACATTTTGTACAACAACTTCAGCATCGACGCCGTCGGCATCATGAAATCGGAGCATAAGGACGTCTTTCTGCAGGTGCAGGAGCGCAATCCGGAAGAGCTTCAGGTCAGCATCCAGGAAGGAACGAACATCCGCAAGCTGGACAAGGGCTGCCTTATTCTCAACGTGCGGGCGGAGGCAGGCTATTCGGTCGGCATCGTCGACACTTCGGCAGGCAAGAACAACGAAGCGGCCCAATATTGGCAGGAAAATTTTTTGAATGTGCGGCTGTTGGAGGACGAGCATTATTTGACGGATAAGTATATCGAAATGTGCACGCACTTCTATGAGGATGTCATCGCCGCTTCGGCCGAGGAACCGCCGGAGAAGAAAGAAAAGCTGGAGTTCATTCACCATACGATGGAGTACTTCGCCAAGCACGAGCAGTTCGAGGAGGAGACCTTTGCCGAGGAGGTTATCGTGCAGCCGGAGATCATGCCCATCTTCAAGGTGTATAAGGAGACCTACGAGGAAGCGAACGAGCTGCCTCCGCTGAATGAATTTCCGATCTCCCAGGCTGCCTTGAAAAAAGCGAAGCGAACGTATAAAAACAATATCCGGACCGATACGGGAGTCGAACTGAAGCTGAAGAGCGAGAGCTTCGCTTACGTAGAGAAGGGCTTCGATGAAGAGCGGGGCATGCACTACTATAAAGTTTTCTATCACGAGGAAGAATAGAATTGCGGGAGGTGCCAGCGCAAGCTTGAGAGCTTGCGAGACCCAGATTTGAGAAGGGAGGGCCATCATACAGACGGGAAGTGGTTGGATAGAATACCTTGTATGGAATCAACCGTGAAGGAGGGATTCGCATGCGGGGTGTTACGAAGGTTCAGGCTTCCAAGCTTATCGGCAAACGGATCTATGCGCTGCACAAAAACGGCTCTGTCGTGTCCGGCAAGCTGATTCGCATTTCCGGCAACCGGCTGGTGCTGGAGCGACCGAAGAGTAAAAAAGTAAAAACAAAAGCGATTATTCCATTGGTTTTATTCGATCTTCTCGCCATCGGTACAGCCCCTTACGCCTATGGGGGATACCCTTACGGGGGTTATGGGGGGTACGGGTATGGAGGCTATCCGAACGGTTATTTTTGGTAAACGAATACGGCCAACCATTACATCCAAGACGAGCGGGTCACATGAGGATAGGGGAGCGGAGAGCCTGGGGGACCTCAGGCTCTCCTGCTGTCTCCGGAAGTATTAGGCGAGGGTCAGCGCCTGTCCAGCGGCTTCTCCATCTCGTGGCAGGCGATCTGCATGATGTACCGCCTAACCAGGTAGCCGTGCCGCTCGTAGAATCGCCGTGCTACGCCGTTGCCTTGATCTACATAGACGCGGGAGAGGAGGCAGCGCTGCTTGCGCCCGTACCGTTCCGCCCGTTCCAGAAGCGCGGCGCCGCATCCTTTGCCTTGGGAGGTACTGCTGACGGCGAGCAGATCAATCAACAGGATGTTGTTCCTGGCTTGGACAAGCGCGAAGCCGACAGCCTGATTTCTGCGGTTCGCGGCGACATAAGTGACGCCGTCCCGAAGTCGAACCGGAATACCCTTCAGCACCTGGCTCTCCTCCCATATGAGGTTAGAATGGGGGAGCAACTCCTCCAAAATAAGGCGGCGGATGATACGATCATCGGAAGCGGGGCGCCGAAGCCGGATGTTCATGCCCGATTCCCCCTTTGCTATATCGCGAATGATATATTATATGTGCCGCCTTCGTCTCCCGTGCCGATTTCGAGTTTCCGATTCCAGGCATATCGCGAAGCAATGCTGCCTTTTTGCTGACTGATAAACTCAATAACAAACATAAAAATTTTCATCGAGTCACACTGATCAGCAAGGCTTAACGAGATTTGTAACATGATGTGGTAAAATAATGACATATCATGCACGCCACATGGAGGAGATGAAGCGAGATGGAACAACAATCTCAGGTCCGTTTGACGGCCTTATCAAGCAAAGGAGGCTGCGGCTGCAAAATAGGTCCGGCCGATCTGTCCCAAGTGCTGCGTCAGCTTCCGAAGAGGGAGAGGCACCCGGATCTTCTGGTCGGATTGGATACGAGCGACGACGCCGGCGTCTTCCGGCTGAACGATGAACTGGCACTCGTGCAGACTGTCGATTTTTTCACGCCGATCGTCGATGATCCGTATTCATTCGGCCAGGTGGCTGCGGCCAATGCGCTTAGCGACATCTATGCGATGGGCGGCAAGCCGCTTACGGCGCTCAATATTGTTGCGTTCCCGATCTCGAAGCTGGACAAATCGGTGCTCGCCGATATATTGCGGGGGGCTGGAGACAAGGTTGCTGAGGCGGGAGCGACGCTGGTGGGCGGCCATTCAATTGATGATCCGGAGCCGAAGTTCGGCATGGCGGTTACCGGCCTGATCCACCCGGATCGGGTATTGACCAATGCGGGGGCTCGTCCGGGCGACAAGCTGATCTTGACGAAGCCGATCGGTGTCGGCATTATGACGACGTCGCTGAAGCGGGATCTGCTCCGGCCGGAGGAGATCGAGGTCGTCACCCGCACGATGACGACGCTGAACAAGAGCGCCGCGGAGGTAATGATGGATTTCCGCGTCCATGCCTGCACGGATGTGACCGGCTTCGGCCTGATGGGCCACAGCCTGGAGATGGCCAAGGGAAGCGGCGTCGGGCTTCATATCTACGCGGAGCAGGTGCCTGTCCTGCCGCGCGTCCGCGAGCTTGCGGAGAGCGCAGCGGTTCCCGGCGGAACGAAAAACAACTTCCGCCATGTGCAGGACAGCGTCCGGTTCGATGAGCGGCTGGACGAGATCGCACAGTGGATACTGTGCGATGCCGTCACCTCCGGCGGGCTCCTGCTCTCTGTCGCGGCGGAGGATGCGGAACCGCTCGTGGCCGCCATGCGGGAGCGGGGCGTCGCAGCGGCATGCGTCGGTGAAGTCGTCGCCGAGCATGCGAATGAGATTCACGTTACCGGCGCGGAAGTCGGCTCGGACCGCCGTTAAGGCTGGCCGTACAGCATCGCGGCCCGGCATAACTGCTGCGAATTGATCTGCTGATGTCCGGCATGCCAGACGGTCCGCCCTTGGCGGATAAGCAGAATCTGGGGGGACACATGCGGAATTCCGAGCTCTCTCGCCACGCGCTCGGACAAATGCTGTTCCTCAACGACACGGATGACGCCGATCGCGAAGCGGGAGGCAATCTCCGGATAGCGGTGTACAAAATGATTGATCCCGACATGCGCGACCTTGCTCGAGCCGCACTGGGAGCTGTGCTTATATAGGAGCAGCGGCTTCTCGGCGGATAGCTGGAGCATCCGGGTAAGCTGCTCATCGGATTGGATGATCGGAAGTCCTGACATCGGGGCTTCTCCTCCTTGTTCCGGCCATCGGATGACGGGGCATGGCAGTGGACTACCTGGTTCTAGCCTGGGCGGAACCGACATACAATGGAATTGAATTGATCCGTTAAAGCGATGCATCCGAGGGGGAGTCTGTTCATGTGGGACATATCATGGATAACACTGACATTGCTCATCTTGGCGAGTTACCGTTTGACCCGTCTGATTGTGTTCGATGAGATTCTGTCCTTCGTGCGCCGTTCCTTCGTCGAGGAGCGGTTCGAGACGGATGAATCGGGTATGATGTACGCGGTCGTCGAGGAGAAGGGCGGCCGCTTCCATACCTTCGTGCACAAGCTGCTGGTATGCTACTGGTGTGTCGGCATTTGGTCGGCATCCTTTTTGGTTGCCGCTTATTTGCTCATTCCAGACCTTATCTTTCCGCTTGTGCTGCTGCTGGCCATTGCCGGAGCAGCGGGCATCGTTGAATCTTATGTCAAAGGGTGAGTCTTCGGCTCGCCCTTTTGACTATCGTTCTATGTTGTACCGGAGCGGAATCAAGTCGAGCAGATCAGCGATAGCATCGCATCCAGGCGAGCGGCGAAGGTATGTGAGGCCAATGTTCGCCGGTAGGCTCGGTCGGCAATCTCGTCCCGCGCAGGGCGGTCATGCAGATAGCGGTGGATAAGCTCGGCGCATTCCCTCGGCGAATCGAAGCAGACGATCTCCTCTCCCGGCCGATAGAACAGGGGCAAGTCAGGCCGGTAATCGGTCAGCTGAAAGGCCCGGCAGGCCGCAATATCGAAGGTCCGGTTATTAATACTGTGTCCGGGTGCGCCGCTGTGGTTCTTGTCGAGGAGCGGGTCGTCCTCGCTCCGGTGAATGTTAAGTACGATGCTCGCGCCATTGAAATATCGGGGCGTCTCCGAGAAGTTCACCCATTTCCCCCGTATGCTCGGCACGCAGCCGGAAGACCAATCCACCGAATCCCAGAAATGGCCGATCAGCTGCACCCGCACGGTTCGTTCGACATAGCGGAGCATCTCCTTCATAAATACAAGCCGGTTCTCGTAACCTGTGCCCAAAAAGCATACATCATGATGATACGTCGGATGTACCACATAAGGGCGGAAAATATCCGTATCGGTCCCGAGCGGCAGATGATGCGCACGGGTGCAGCCGCTTCGCGCATAATAAGGAACGCAGCCCGAATCGATCGTGAATACATCATCGTATTCCCGGGCAACAGACAGGGCATTGTCGATGGCATACGGATCATCCACGAACCATACTCCCGAACGGATTCCCATCGCTCGTACCGCATGGATCATCTTGGCCGGAAGGAACGATCTCGGACCGATCATCGTCAGCACATAATCCGGGGCGGCGCGGCGGATGTCGGGAAGCAATTGCGAATATGGCATCCGGTTGGACAGAAAAAAAGAGACCTCCTGAAAACGCTGCGTCAAGGCCTTAATCAGTGCATTATCCAATATATCAATCGGCCTCCGATAGCCGGATGCGATGTAATATAGCTTCATAGGCCCTCCTTGCTTGACGGCATGGAAGCCGGAACATGTGAGTAAAAAAGGGGGTGGTCGAGCCCACCACCCCAAGCGAACGGCATTCGGTTATTAAGGGAACGGATAAGGTGCACCTGGGAAGACGTCAGGGCATTGTTGAGGGAAAGTGACAACGCAAGGACTTTCAGGAATCGGGATTTCGACGCGCGGCTGGCACAATTCGGCTTCTACCATCATTTTGACCGTCGCCTTCACTTGAATGCTCTGGCAAATGACAATATCCACGTTCACGAACATGTTATTCACGATATCCAGCACATCGATCGTCGTCGCTTCCGGCACGATATGGCAGTCGATGATGGTTCCTGGCGGGGCGCACAGCAGAACCTTCTCGAAGCGGATGAAGCTCTTTGTGAATCTGCAATGCACGACGTTCGGCGTTACCCCCGTGTTGATAATTGTTACTTCATACGTACCGCATTTCCGCAGCACTACCCGCTGCAGCGTAACCGGTCTGCCGCCTATCGTAACCACCACGTTTTCACGGGTGGATCCGACTTTTTCTTCGCAATTCACCTCAAGAACTCTGGCCTCAATACGAAACGAAAGTGGCAGAGGCAAGCAATCTGAATCAACCGTGGATTCATCAACAATTTGGGTCGTTTTCAGTACCCAGTCGAATATTTTGGGAACCTCTATACATTCCAGAGAGGGTAAAGGCAAATATTCGGGGGGCGTCTGTTGCCCTTGAACCAACTTGCTCTCCATGTATGTTCCAGGCCTCCTTTATAGATTTCAAATTCAATTACAGTCTATGGAGACACCCATAAAAAGGTGACGAAACCCCAGTGTTTTTTTTGGAGGGATGCGGATGGAAAAGGCGCATTACATCCATGATCGAAGCGGCTCGCATTGGATGAGGATAACTAGCGGCGGAGCGTTGGAGCATACCTTGTACCCGCTGGAAGGGAAGCCGTTCCGGACCCTTCTTTCCGCTCCTTACCCGGTCCGCCGCCTCAGCTTGCTTCTGTCGGACGATCAGTACGATATGCTGCTGGAGACGGAAGGCGGATTGTACTACGCCAAGTACCATCCGCCTACCGGAATGCGCCGGGAAGTCCGCATCGATGGCGAGACGGCCAGTTCCTTTCCGTATCTGTTCCGGCACCGTTCCGCCCTTCACCTGTGCAGCCTCGTCGCCGGAGAGGGACAGAACCGATGCGTGATCCGAATCATTCCAGCGGAGGGAGTATGGAAGGACGTAGAGATTCCTTTCCCGGATTCCGACTCTACTGCCATGCAGGTGAGGGACGCGGCCTATGCCGTCAGCGGGGAGGGCAGGTTGTATGGTCTCTTTCATCGGCTGGAGAACGATGGCAGATTGCATACGCTGGATCTTCTCGAGCTGGAGCCGGGGGCGGACGAGGGGGCGTGGCGGAGACTCTTCGCCTCCCGCCAGCCGCAACAACGGTGGCGAGTCTGCCTGTCGCTTGATCGCGGCGGCCGACCTCATGCAGCCTGGTCCATTCGAAGCAGTGCGGCCGCCAAGTGCTACTACGCCAATGATCGGACCCATGTTCGCTCCTGCTCGCCGTTGAAGCTCCACTTTGAGGGGAGCGTGCCGCAGCCTTATTTTCTGTGGATGGGAGAGCAGGTCTTCCTGCTCTATATTATGGAAGGCAATCGAATCAGCTGCGCTCGCTCTCCGGATAGGGGGGACGATTGGTCCGGCTTCACCGACATCCGCCTAGCGCCGGAGGCGAAGCTGCGCTTCGTGCAAGGAATGAAGCGGGGGCCGGGCACAGCCGCTCCGCAGCTGTTATGGGGAACGGGCTATCCCCATCTGCGTTCCATTGCGTTCTTCGATTTATGTCCACTGCTGCAGCGGGAACTTCTGCTGACAGACGGGGAGTCCTTGTCCTGGATGCCCTCGCATTTGAGCGAGTTGTTCGATTGGATGATGGCCCGGGCCGACGATGCCGCGCGTACGGTGCGCCGCTTGGAGATAGATGTGGCGAACCAGCGGCTTCGTTTAGAGGAACTGATCGCTTGTTACGACCGGCTGCAGGCGAAGGAGGGATCCGTGCTGGCGGAAATGAAGGAATTGCAAAACCAGGTGGGAGCGGAACCGATCTCGCTGACTTTCATATGATAGAAGGACCCGTGTGCCCGGAAAGCGAGGAGGACGATATGGAAATTCAGATCAATGCGAAGCCGCTATGCACGATAGCAGACGAGTTTTTGCCCGATGTGTATCAACTGCTGGGGAAGTATTCATTTACTTTTCATCTGGATAAAAGCAAGCAAATTCTGAACGTGGTCAATCCGCTGCATAACTACCAGATCGTGCTGGAGAACAAAGGCGGGAGTGTGGCGTCCCCGCTGCTGCAGATCATGCGCCATTCGTTGAAGCATGCCGGATTCTATGTGTGGGTGATCGAGACGGAACAAGATCGCGAACGGTGCTCCGAGGAATGGGACAGCGGCAAACAGAGCATGTGGCTGACGCTGCAGCCGGTTGACGAGAAGAAGAAGGAAATCGTTGTCTATTATTTCCTGCATCAGATAAAGGCAAGTCGGCAGCTCGCCAACCTGTTAGTCCAGAACATCGCCAGATATAGCGATATGCCGATTCAGGGAGTAAGCTTTCATTGGAAGAGCGGACTAAGTTATATTTTGCCTCAGCCGGGCCAGACACTGAATCTGGCGGGGCTTGCTTACGGCGGCTACGACAGCATGGGTGTAGAGGAGCAGCAGCAGTTAACCGATGGCGTTGTCGGGGCGGCAACCATTTTTTTCGGCAAGAAGCCGCTTATGGAACTGATGAAGCAGCTGCGGATATTGGAGGAGCGCCAGATAGAGGCGGGGCAGCGGTTGCCTCGGCCTGCGTCCTCCGTGTCGGTAGCGAAAGAGGCGGATCTGGTCCGTGAACCGGCAGTGGAAGGGCTGGAGGAGCCAATAAAGCCGGAATGGACCGGAGAGGAGTCGGCAGAAGATGGGGAGGTGGGAGCGGAGGAATCGGAATTCGTTCAGCAGGCGCGGCAAGCAGCGCTGAAGCTGGAGACAACCAAGCTGAATCCGATCCGGGTGCATCTGGCAGAAGGGGCGGAGTCCAGGACGCTTCACCGGGAACCTGCCGCAGCGCTGACGCCGGCGGAGGCAGTACCGGACCGCGGGCCGCTCGCAGGTGAGGAGCCTGTAGGGGAAGCCCTGCCCGCAGGGGACGAGAACCCGGCGGACACGGGGGCACGCGTGCGGGAGGCGGCGGAGGCCACAGCGCATGGGGAGCATAACCCGGCTGCGGAGCGGAAAGCGAAGCCACGCACGACCAATTACTCCATGTTCGTATGGATGCAATCGCATTCCGGCAACCGGGTGCACCGCAATCCGGAACGGAGACAGCAGCCCCAGTCGTCTTTTTTCAGCTATGTAAGCCAACTGAATCAATCACAGCAGTCGACAGACAAGCGGACCCAGCCGAAGCCATTTCATATGCTCGCCATGGACAGGGCAAGGAGCCGTAAGCCGTAACATGGATGCGATTCACATGGCGACGCAAGCCTATCGCGACATGGTAGGCCACTGCATCAAGGAAAAGCCCCTGGAAGCATGCGGGCTGTTGTCCGGCCGCGATGGCATCGCCGCCCGATGCTGGCGCATCCGCAATGCGGAGCAGAGCCCGGTCGCATTTGCGATGGACGGCGAGGAATTGACGAGGGCCCTTAGCGATATGGAGAGCCTTGGCGAGCAATTGCTGGGCATATATCATTCCCATCCGAGCGGCTCCCCCTACCCCTCTCCCTTCGATGTCGAGTATGCGGTCTTCACTTGTTCTTATCTCATTATCTCGTTGCGGCGGATGCGTCCGCGCGTCCGCAGCTTCCGCATTGCAGCAGGGACCATAAGGGAAGAACAGATTTTGCTTATCAGCCGATAAGAGGTATTTTCCTCCTGTTAACAATTCAGTGGATAGAGATGAAGTCAAAAGGCCGAGTGCGGGAACAAATGCAACCCTTAACTCGACCTTTTTTTCGAATCCAACGGTCCTCTCACAGGTAGTAAAAAACTACTTTGGGGAAATAAGTAACGAAGGCCTAATCACTTTGTCTGAATTCATCTTGGTCTTCTTTAACTTCAGCCAGCATTTTATTCAGTTTCTTGATATCAAAACGACCGTTTTGTGCGACAAAATAAAACTTCAGAGCATATCCGTTATCTTCAAGGCAACTTTCAAGGGCTTGTTGAATATATTGTTTGGTTAAGGAA
>NZ_BALG01000036.1 GCF_000315235.1 Paenibacillus popilliae ATCC 14706
TCCCGTTGAGTGGCAGTTACGGATTCATTGTATTCTATTAGGAGAATCCCGATTATTTTGATATGGGGTAATTTGGTTAATCAACAGGCCTGTTATCACAACGTATTCGTAAACCTGTTCTTCCTTTTTTCACAAACTTCTATTTCCCACCTTTATGTTTTTTACTAGGTGTATGTTTTTTCATAGGTCGGTTTGGATCCTTATTTGAACGACTTTCCCAATTATCTTTCCCTCTCTTCTTCTCAATTGTTTCCCTTCTTTGACCCTTTACATTAGGCTTTCCAATTGGGCCACTTCTCTCTTCCATTTTATGTGATGCATATAGAGTTGCATCAATTCCTACCAGAGTTAATAATTTTTCAGCACTGCTACCACTATCGGAATTGCAGGAACAAATCGCTTTTTTCTTTTCCCTTCCGTTGATGTTTCTAACCATGGCAATATCTGTGAAACAGACACTCCTCCTTCTTCAAACAACGTTTGCCCCGTTTGTTTGTCTACTACCTCAATATCCACTGTTGCCGAAATCTCATGTACCGTTACATATGTCGTAACAGTCTCTTTGTCGATTGTAAAGCTTCTTCCATCCGCTGAATACGTTTCTTGGATTGTCAACAGTAAATCAAACAACTTTTTTAAGGGCTAGATTTCGATAGTGGACAGGAGTTATATACCCTAATGTTCCATGAATTCGATGC
>NZ_BALG01000035.1 GCF_000315235.1 Paenibacillus popilliae ATCC 14706
GGTGGGAGAGATCGAGATGAAGACAAAGTGGAAAATGGCCTGTATGCTGCTAACTATTGTAAGCTTGCTCAGCGGCTGTTTCGGAGAGAAGAAGGCATTGGAGCCATTGAAGGAAGGAAACGAAAAGGTAAAAGTAATGTATTCTAACAAAGAGGATTTCTACAAAGATTATGGAAGCCTTTTTACTGCTGCTAAACATCTGAATATTGAATTCGACGTCATTAGTACAGTGAAAGGGAGAGGTGAGCTCGAATATGAAGAGATCCATAAATTGATAGAGAAGCATCAACCTGATGTGCTGCTCCTGGACGAAAAATTGTTGGCATCCTATGCCCAAGAGGGAAAACTGTATAGCTTAGATGAAATGATAGCGGAAGAGAAATTCGATATAGCAGGATATATGCCGGGCGTTATTGATAACTTGCGTGCGAGAGGAAATGGTACGTTATATGGGTTGGCTCCTCGCTTTACTGTCCCTGTATTGTGTTACAACCGCGATGTATTTGAGGAGAACCATATAGAGCTACCGCGCAACAAGATGAGCTGGCAAGAGTTGTTTGATTTGTCCAAGCGCTTCGAGGGTATGGGATCAGGTGAGAACCGCGTGTTCGGACTTGATCAGCCTTTCTGGTTCCTCGACAATGCTTTGCAATATATTGCAAGTTCCTTTTCCTTGTCCATGTTCGATATGAAGGCAGAGAAGTTACTTCTTAATTCGGACGGTTGGAAGAGAGCCGTTACGTTAACAACAGATGTAATACGCTCAAAAACAGTCTCTTTGCCTCTCGTGGAAAGCAAAGGAGAACCCACCGCTCTCAATGATGATCCCTTTTTCACAGGGAAAGCAGCCATGACCATTGCCGAGCCTTGGTTCATAGCATATAACAACATGGATATCGGCGGAAAAAAACTGAATTGGGATATGGTCACCCTTCCAGTGAACCCAGGAAACCCTGATGAATCTCCGCATGTGCGATTGGAAGAAATTTATGCAATTTCAGCTACTTCCCAGAATAAGCGAGCGGCATGGGAATTTATCAAGTTCGCAAATGGAGTAGAAATGGCGAAGGTTTTTTCTCGTTCCGTGAGCGGCTCGTTACCGACGAGAGGTCAATTCATCAAGGAATTTGGTGGAAAAAGTGCGGAGCCTTTCTATATGCTAAAGCCTTCGTCGCAGATTTCATTCCTTTGGAATCGGAGGGATGTTCCGGAAGAGTTCAACAGTTCCTTCACCCCGTTGCTCACGGATGCATTAGAAGCGATTATAGCTAACAAGAAGACCGTGGATGAAGCGCTGGCTGAGCTGGAAGTGAAAGGTCAGGACGCATTGGTGAAAGCGCGCGCAGCAAAGAAGAAGGAAGAAAGTTCAAGAACGAAGGCGGCAACAGGCAGTTAATGGGCAGCGACCATTGACTAACTTGGCAGGATGAAAGTTGATAATAACATACTTAGTTACGGTTGACTTTTAAAAAAATAGAAAAGGAGAGAGCGGGATGAAGAGGAAATGGAAAATGGCCTGCGTGCTGCTAACTGTGGTAACCTTGCTCAGCGCCTGTTTCGGAGAGAAGAAGACATTGGAGCCATTGTAAGCGTCAAACCAATCCCACCTGTGCATAGCAAGTCAAAATAGTCACAATTTACGGCAGAGCACTGGCTGCTGCCCGTTGTGGCGGAAATGAGGCACCATCTGCTGAAGCAGGATGTGCACCCGTTTCGGTATCTCACGCACTTGTTCGAGCAATTGCCGCAGCTTGCCAATCTGCAAGAGCCACTCGACGTAATTAGTATAGTGGAAAAGGGACGTAAGCCCGAATATGAAGAGATACTTACATTGATAGAGAAGCATCAACCTGATGTGCTGCTCCTGGACGAGGGATTGTTGGCATCCTACGCCCAAGAGGGAAAGCTATCTAGTTTAGAAGTGTCAATATCGCTCGAAAATTCCCCAAAAGTATCGCTCGAAAATTCCCCAATTTCATCGGTCGGCTTCAGCATCGCCTATTGAATCAGGACGAA
>NZ_BALG01000034.1 GCF_000315235.1 Paenibacillus popilliae ATCC 14706
TCGAAAGGGTTATGAGACCTATCGAATGACGGACACTTTCATCGGAACCTGTATGCGCTTTTCAGGGGATGGACTTTCCAGTCCCAGTATAGCCCCAGAACGCCATATAGGTATTCGTTACTCCATCTCCGCCATCCGATGCTACTTTTTCGTCTCCGTTTCCTTCTGGTCAGTAGCGTTCGAATTTTCATTTCTGTGTAGTCGCGCACTTCGCTGAATGCGTCGCTGGAGTTCCCTACCCGAAAG
>NZ_BALG01000033.1 GCF_000315235.1 Paenibacillus popilliae ATCC 14706
GTTTAGTCGCTTCGCACTCAAAACCCAACTCCGCAAGTACGTATAAACTCTCTTGATAAGCATCATGCATGCCCATTTCCCATAGCTTAAACTGATTGATTTGTACTTTGATAGGATACGTACCGTCATCACGTCGACGTCTCGCAAAATAAAACGCCATGTCATGATTACGGATGCTAAAAGCATATACCGGAGCCTGGCCGCTGGCCTGTATTTCAAAGGTCACCGGGTAATCATATCGCTCCAGGTCCATCTGCACGTAATCCATATACGAGCCTTCTTCGGCCAACATCTTGCCCGTCTGAAGCTTGTCCAACAGCCCTTGCTGCATTACCGCATCATAATTGAGAGCATCAAACGTGTACCAG
>NZ_BALG01000032.1 GCF_000315235.1 Paenibacillus popilliae ATCC 14706
CTTAGTATGTATAAATTTTGTTTGCCTGATAGATTGCGCGCTGAACATGATGAGGCAGAGCTTTTGATGATTGAGCTTATCGATAGATTTTATAAGTTGCGGGGTGCGGTTTTGGAGGCTTGATGATAGAATTGTAGGTTGCTAAAACCAAAAAAATAGTATAATATAGAAAGACGGAAGGCAATCCAAACCAAAGGAGGGATATCATGGCAAGTGGTGGATATCGTGAGGGTTCAGGGCGTAAGCGACTATCTGACAACAGTTTGAAACGTGTGTTGTCTATAACGATGTCAGCGGATGAGTGGGAGCGTATAGACAAATTTATTGCCCAGGGATTTTTTGAGTCTAAGAGTGAGTATTTTCGCAAGCTGCATGAGGCTCAATTTAGGTCCAGAGACAGTTTTAAAGTACCTCGATAATGCTCGATTTTTGCTTGACCCCATGCCTTATAATATGGGGTCACAGTAAACGCCTTTTTTTAGGCTCAAACCCTTGTCCTGTCTGGATTTGATGTCAGCACTCCACGAAATACGTAGAAAATCTAGTATCTGGCTAAGTAATCTCTTGATAAATGGTAGTTTTATTTATAAAATCGTTGTTTCTTTGGAGTGTTTTCCGGAGTATACTAAAAACTACCATTGGGAAGGAGGATTATGCCACAAAATTATAGTAAACCTAAAGGTAGTCGTCGTGGACAAAAGCAGTTTAAGCCTGACCCTGAGAAGTTTTTGTACAACGTAGATACGCTCTGGTACACGTTTGATGCTCTCAATTATGATGCGGTAATGCAGC
>NZ_BALG01000031.1 GCF_000315235.1 Paenibacillus popilliae ATCC 14706
TGGTGAGAACTTTCATTCTACACGAATCCGGCCATGGGCCCTTTGTTTTTTATTCCCAGAAGGTGTCGCACTTCATTTTACAATCCGTCAAATAAAATAAGGATGATCACGCCTATTGAAACTATATGCAGCATCTTCTCGAGCGTATAAGGAATAATCTCATCCAGCAAATACTTAACATAAAATGCACCGGCTATGCCCATAAAACTATATAAAATCGATGCCCAAAAAATATAAAATAATAGTTTTTTATGGGGGACAATCAGTTTAAAAAAGCGAAAAAAAAGGCCCTCTGTTTCATTCCTTTTCTTAAAATGAGGGGCGGGCGTTAGCAGGATGAAAACTCCCGTCCACATCTTAAAAAACGCCTCAGGTGAACATTTAACGATTCCTTGGGCTGGATCTGCAAGCAGAACCTGCCGCTTTGTAATTTTAAAAATGACAACATAGTGAAGCAAAGACTGGTCTGTAACTATATGCGCAATCGCTGGCAGCGGAAATGGGGAGAAAAAGGCTTCCTGATCTCCTTGCACTCCTTTGGCAGAAAATCCAAGCTTCTGTGCAGCTTGAATTAACCCGTAAGCACTCGTGCCTTGTGTATCTGTTCCCGCTGCCTCACGGATGCGAGATAGCGGCAATTGCAAGCCATAGTGTTTTGAAATCGTAGCTAAACACGCGGCACCACAGTCTTTACTATCATGTTGTTCTACACATATATAACGTTTACATCGATTCATGCGCTCACTTCCGTCATGTGTATTCCATTCCCTAAGACATAATCCGGCTCTTCGCACAGGGATATTGGTGAGACAATAATTCCACATTTCCTTCATACATGTCTAGTAATTTCAAGATGAACTCCCCTTTGCTACGGACACCGGTCTTCTTATATATTCGTTTCACATAATTTTTTGCCGTCCCTTCCGTAATACATAATCGTGCGGCAATATTTGTAATGCTCTCGCTTCTCATCCATTGCAAAGCTACCTCTTCTTCTCGCGTCGTCAATTGGTATGACTTGAATCTGAAATGGGCCTCTATTCTCTTCATGATTCGGGTCGTAACCATATCCACCATCATTTTCGCAAAGAAGCCGTCCTTTTGTTCTGCACAATAAGACATGGCAAGATATCCGACTCTTTTTTTAGTTACGACAATCGGCCTACATAACGAAATGCGGTGGTGAAACAATGGTAAATGATGTTCCTGCGATATAATTACAACCGAATCTCCCGAACTGGCGCAAAGTGTGATGCTATGAATTCCTGTATTTGCAGCCGTGAACCGGAAACCGATTTCAATTTGGCTTGCGCTTAATTGAGTCTTTTCCTGCTCGTCCCCCATCACTTCCAATAGGGTGCACTCCCGATCCAAATAATAAAATAAGAGTGGAAATGTTGCGGGATTCACAAAAGTACTAAGCTCTTGCCTTACGATTGCGAGTACATCCTTCTCCTGACTAGGTCTACTTTCCCTATGACGATATGACTCTTTCCCTGTATCCCCCGTAAAGTGATCACAGCCATGAAGGTACATAAATTGATCAAATTCAGCATTTATTTTCGTAACTATCTGGTTTTTACATTCGTTGAGCATAATCCAATTGTTTTCGTACATTTCCCTGTATGATCCCCCTTATACCTGATACTGAGTAATAGATAATAATTTAACTTTGTTATGATTCATTTCCACTAACTAGGATTTGTTACCTTAAATACATAAATTAATCATAATAATGGGTGTAGTAAAAAACAAGACCCCATTCGGGATATTTTTTGAGGGATTTAAATAGGGCCTTCTTCATATAACAGAATATGCCATTTCCACAATATACGGACACTCATTTACATTATAAATCGTCCTACCATTATAGAAGTCAGGGATGTCTTAAATAAACAGCCCAAAGGGGATATTTGACAAATAAAAGTCCCTTTATATAATTTAAGTGCAACATAAAATAAAAAGGTAGGGAGATGATTTGTATGTCAAAGTTTGTAGAAGTGAATCTAATGCAGTTCTTATGAAAAATTAAGCGGGAAGTGAGAAGCATGGGGAATTCCGTAGCATGTCGAGTGATATGCTTAGGCAGATAGAAGGCTGCAACAATTCATCCGTCATTCTGCCGATAGGCGGTTCACTTTCTGCGAAACGATAATATGTGAAAATCGGTAGTAAAATCCTCATAATCATCTTATGCTCACGTCCAACAAGACATTGGGTGCTTGGGGCGACATCTTCGGTGACACGGTGCTGGCGACGGCCATTCTCGACCCACTCCAGCACCGTCAACATCAAGGGAGAGAGCTATCGCATCAAGGAAAAGAAAAAAGCCGGGTTTGTCCGCTCTGAACCGACAGGAGAAGCTGAAGCCGACTGATGATTTCGGGGAATTTTCATCCGATATTGACACCAGGAGGAGATAGGGTCTCCCGGGTTTGCCCGTCCAAACTCACCATAACGTTTGAACCGATTTCGCCTTCTGTATGTGTAACTACATCGGCCCGTCTCCACGTATTTTCGAGGCCCAATCACTTCAGCATTTCGCTTTCGGCCCGCTATTTTGCCGTTCTACGCTTAAAGCTATTCGTTACCGCCTAGCCTTCAAGAACTAGCTACAGGACTGCTGGTTAGGCTTTGCCCTGATGGAATTCCCACCCACTAGAATGAACGACCTTGCCCGGCTGTTTATTGCATACTAAAAATGCCTAGAATTGCAGCGTAAAAATGCTGAAGTTAGATGCAAAAAGGCACTTGTCAGCCCCTTAAAACCCTCCTATCGTTAGGTTTCATTTTACAATCCGTCTTGATAAGCACATTGTCTCACCGTTTCAATACTTTTTTGAAAAGAAGGATGGGTTTGAAATGCGCTGCTTAGTTTGTTCGGCTCCTTCTGTGCGTGGCTTAGTTCCATAAGTTTGTTTAACATTGAAATATAAACTTCAACATTTATTCCGCTTCGAATGGCATAGCAGTCTGCCTGGAGTTCTAGCATCCGTGATATCAATCGATTTACGTACAGGAGCAGGAGCATGAGGGGGATAAACACCGTTATCGCTAGAATTAACCCAAGATAAGCATATTCTGCATTTATAGGTTGGGTAGACAGCCAATGCATCAAGCGATTCAGTTGACTGAGTGAAAAGAGAAACACAATGCAACTAAGCAAATAACACGCTGTTTTTATCTCCAGATGAAATTTCTTAATATGACCAATTTCATGAGCTAATACACACTTCACTTCTTCTACTGTTAAATGTTTCATTAAATAATCCAGTATAAAAATTTTCTTGGCGAGGATGCCAGACGCTGCCGCATTGGCATATTTAAATTTACTCGTGGGGATTTGGTATATTTTTACCCCTTTTAACTGATGCCGATGTATCTCGTTCATTAATTCCCTCCGTAATTGTTCATCCTGTAGCGGAATAGCGTTAAATATTATTTTTATCAAATAAGGACTAAAGATACTAGCTCCGAAAAGAATACTACCCCAAATAACAAACTTCATAAGTTCGCCTTGTTGTTCTAATTGTTGTATAAAAGGAGTTAAATATATCAATTTTACCACTACTGGAACAATGGTTATATAAATGATATATTTAATGGACATGAGTAAAGCTTCCCTTTTGGTGGCCTCTAATTGCTGGATCTGTTTATATATTTCGTAATAAATGAATTGATTGTATACATACAAGGCAACAGCGGTTAACCAGTAAAAAATAAAACAGATAAACTTACTGGATATGACTCGAATGGCTATAGGATGGTGAAATTGTTCCACGATAAGTAGGATACCAACTGCAATAACAATTGAACCAGCAATAGATACCATCATTTGCATATATCCACATATTTTCTTTCTATGTAACATTTTTTCAGTTGAATCTTTTTGAGCCAGTCGATGAAAAAGATATCGTTTGATGAGTAAAGGTGGAATGAAACTTATGATAAGGCCGATGAGTAAAAACAGCATATATTTCATAGTATCCTCCTTGTTCTGCTGTGTATGTAAAAAACAAGGACTGCCCCCTGACAGTCCTTGTTTACCGTTAGTTAAATAGTTTACCTGTCAGATATTTAAGATCATCGTATGCTTGAACGGCCACACCAGCACCTGCTCCAATTGCTGCCCCCTGTAGGGTTCTAGTCACAACTGCCCCTCCAAGAGCACCTTTACCAGCTGCTTCTGCGTAAGTCCCAATTGCTTCGAAGGTAGCCTGCCCCCAATATCCACCGCTTACATCCAGTAGCTGCTCCATAGACAGATTTTGAAAACCAGTTGCAATTTTCATCATTTTTTTACCTCCTAATATAAATCTGGTTAAATCTACTATATAATTTCCATATTATCACATTATGTCGAAGTATTCAATAAAGAAAAAAATAAACATTCATGAGTTCTCACACGCAAACCTAGCATAAAAATAGCAAACGTTTACTCAATGTGCCAACTTTTGATACTGCTGCTAACATGACGCGAACACGTTGCTTTTTTTGGTGGACTTAACCCCGTCAAATAAACTGTTGAGGATGAATTCTGTGTACAAACCTATGCTGGCTCTACATTCCCATGTAGAGAACCTCGAACAGTTAAATGCTGATGCTCGATTTCATCCACCGCCATTAATTCAAATGGTTTGGAGATCATGCTTATGGAAGTAGCTTTAATTGACCGCTGTGCAGGAAAGTTGAGTCCGTATAATTGTGTAGTGCGGCCGGGCAAGGTCGTTAATTCTAGTGGGTGGAAGTCCCATCAGGATAAAGCCTAACCAGCAGTCCTGTAGCTAGTTCTTGGAGGCTAGGCGGTAACGAATAACTTTAAGCGTAGAACGGCAAAATAGCGGGCCGAAAGCGAAAGCTGAAGTGATGGAGCCTCGAAAAATAAGTGGAGACAGGCCGATGTGGTTACACACACAGAAGGCAATATCGGTTCGAGCATTTTTGGTGAGTTTGAATCGGCACTCCGGGGTCTAAGAGCTTGGCACGTTACAAACAGAGAATGAGCGGGAACCCGGGAGACCCTATCTCCTCCTGGAACCAGCGGGTATGCCGTACAAGTGAAAACCAAGCAAGAAAAGCAAAAGAGAGATAGGGAGTCGGGTGGCTGAGTAGTATCGATGAAGCTGCGTAATGGCGGTGGAGAAAAGGCAGTCCCATCAGAAGACCTTGACGACGGACACCATTCCCACACGCAGAGGTGGAGAAGAATTGGAAACGAATAATGAAATCCATGCTAGTCGTTAAGGTTATTTTTGGTGTATTAGCAGAATTATTCTCTTTTTCTTTTGAAAATCGAGCATCTATCCCGTTCCTACGTCCAAGTCACTACTTCTATTATACCTCCTCCCCTACATCAGTTTCTCCACCTGTGTCTTATGGAACATTTGCTCCCAACTATTTAGACGGCTCATGACCCGTACAAAAAAGGGGCTGTCTCCTTAGCAAATCATTCTGCTAAAAAGACGCCCCTTTCCTACTGCCAACTATATTACTTTTTTTTGTGGGACACTTGGATCCGTGTTACGGCACGTTGGAGTGACAATTCCACACGGCGAAAATCGACTTGATCCTGTTTGCTCCGTTGAGCCATTGCCAGGCGTTGTTCCGCACGCGCTTTTGCCGCCGTTGCACGCTCGATGTCGATCTCTTCCGGCATTTCCGCGCTTTCCGCAAGGACAACGACCTTGTCTTTGCGTACTTCCACGAATCCGCCATGGACAGCAAGCCATTGCTCCTTGCTGCCGGTCTTAATCTTCATCGGTCCGACCTGCAACGGTGTTACCATCGGAATATGTCCTGCCAAAATGCCGAGTTCACCTTCCACGCCCTTGACGGTAATCATGTCCACTTGATCCTCGAACACTTTATGATCGGGTGTGACGATTTCCAATAAAAAGGTGCTCAACTGCGGTTCCTCCTTCCGTTCCATCCGGAACTATTCGTTCCGGACAGCCCGTCTCACGTCAAGCCGCTTACAGCGTCTTTGCCTTCTCCACCGCTTCTTCGATGGTGCCCACGAACAGGAATGCCGCTTCCGGTAGGTCGTCGTGCTTGCCGTCGAGTATTTCCTTGAAGCTGCGAACCGTTTCCTTGACCGGCACGTACTTCCCGGGAATGTTCGTGAACTGCTCGGCAACGTGGAACGGCTGGGACAGGAAGCGTTGAATCTTCCGCGCCCGGGCTACCGTCATCTTGTCATCCTCTGACAGCTCATCCATACCGAGAATGGCGATAATATCTTGCAGCTCCTTGTAGCGCTGAAGAAGCTTCTTCACGTCTTGCGCCACATCATAGTGCTCCTTGCCGACGACATCCGGCGACAGCGCGCGGGATGATGAAGACAGCGGATCGACCGCCGGGAAAATACCCATCTCGGAAATTTTCCGGTCGAGGTTCGTCGTCGCGTCCAAGTGGGCGAACGTCGTCGCTGGCGCCGGGTCCGTATAGTCATCCGCAGGAACATAGATGGCCTGAATGGATGTAACTGATCCTTTTTTGGTCGACGTGATCCGTTCCTGCAATTGTCCCATCTCGGTAGCTAGCGTCGGCTGGTAGCCTACAGCAGAAGGCATACGGCCCAGCAGGGCGGATACTTCGGAGCCCGCTTGCGTGAATCGGAAAATATTATCGATGAAGAGCAGCACGTCGCGGCCTTCTTCGTCACGGAAATATTCCGCCATCGTCAGACCGGTCAAAGCAACGCGCAGACGCGCTCCAGGCGGTTCGTTCATCTGACCAAACACCATCGCCGTCTTATTAATAACGCCGGAGTCTCTCATTTCATGATACAGGTCGTTCCCTTCACGGGTACGCTCGCCTACGCCGGCGAAGACGGAAATCCCGCCGTGCTCCTGCGCAATATTGTTAATGAGCTCCTGAATGGTCACGGTTTTACCTACGCCCGCACCGCCGAAAAGGCCGATTTTACCGCCCTTGACGTACGGAGCAAGCAAGTCGATAACCTTAATCCCGGTCTCCAGAATCTCCGCTTGCGTCGTCAGCTCGTCGAAGCCAGGAGCCGGCTTATGAATCGGGCTGGACAGCTCGCGGCTGACGTCGCCCGCATTGTCAATCGTATTCCCCAGCACGTTGAAGACACGGCCCAATGTCACCGCGCCTACCGGTACGGTAATCGGATGCCCCATATCGGTTGCTTCCATGCCGCGCACCAGACCATCTGTCGAAGACATCGCGACGCAGCGCACTACGTCATCGCCCAGATGGACGGATGCTTCCAATGTCAAGTCGATGTCAGGCGCGCCAGGAGTCGTCGATTTCTGTTCAATCTTGATCGCGTTCAATATCTCCGGAAGTTGACCGCGTTCGAACTCAATATCGACAACCGGACCGGTTACGCTAATCACGCGTCCTTTGTTCATCTCGTTCCCTCCTACTGAAAACTTGCGCTATCCTGTTACCCAATTTACGCTTGAGCGTTCGCTCCAGCTACGATTTCAGAAATTTCCTGCGTAATCGCCGCTTGGCGTATTCGGTTATAAGTCAATGTCAGCGAGTTGATCATCTTCGTCGCATTCTTCGTCGCGCTGCCCATGGCGGTCATCTGTGCGCCGAATTCGCTTGCTTTCGCATCCAGCAGCGCGCTGTAAATAAGCGTCTCCGCATATTTCGGCAGCAGATCATGCAGCACCGCCTCCGGCGAAGGTTCATACTCATAACTGGTGGCCTCTCCGCCCAAAGCGTCATCATCCAATGGAAGAAGACGTTTCTCGACCGGCACCTGCGTGATCGCGTTCACGAATTCATTGTAGAACAGATTGAGCTCGTCATACTGCTCTTCTTCGAAATATTTCACGGCTTTATAAGCTATCGTTTTAATATTTGCGAAGGTTGGAGAATCAGGCAGTTCCGTTACGACCTCCACCATCGGCATCTCCCGTCTGCGGAAGTAATCGCGGCCCTTGCGCCCGATAACGAATAATGCATATTCATCCACCGAACGATGACGCTCGTTAATGACCTGCATCACTTTGCGGAGCACGTTGGCATTATAGCCGCCCTTCAAGCCGCCGTCGGAAGTAATCACGAGATATCCCGTTTTCTTCACCGGACGCTTCGCGAGCATCGGATGCTGAATGCCTTGCGTACCTGCGGCGATGCTGGAGACGACTTCCTTAAGCTTATCCGCATAAGGACGAGCCGCTTCCGCCTTCTCCTGTGCGCGGCGAAGCTTCGCTGCCGCCACCATTTCCATGGCCTTCGTTATCTGCCTTGTACTCTGTACGCTCTTGATCTGACGTCGTATTTCGAGAATCCCTCTAGCCACTTACCTTCACCTGCCTTTCACACTTTGCGGGAGGCAAAGCGGAATTCATCCCTGTGCAGGCCGGGCCGCCCTTGGCTTCCCGGCTTGCCTGTTCACTCTATCATCAGCTCGACACGGCGAAGCTCTTCTTGAATTTGGCGATCGCCTGCACCAGCGCCTCTTCGTTTTCTTTGGTCAAATCCTTCGTATCGCGAATCGATTGATAGATTTCCCCGTTGTTCGATTGCAGGTACATATGAAGCTCCTGCTCGAAGCGAAGCACATCCTTAACCGGAATATCGTCAACATGGCCTCTCGTCGCCACATAGATGCTAACGACCTGCTTCTCGACCTGAAGCGGCTCGTTGACGCCCTGCTTCAGGATCTCCATCAGACGGGCGCCGCGCTCCAGGCGGGCCAGCGTCGACTTGTCCAGATCGGAACCGAACTGGGAGAATGCCTGCAGTTCGCGGTATTGGGCCAGATCCAGCTTCAATGTGCCCGCGACCTTCTTCATCGCCTTAATCTGAGCCGCCCCGCCTACGCGGGATACGGAAATACCGACGTTAACCGCCGGACGTTGGCCGGCAAAGAATAGATCGGACTCCAGGAAGATCTGCCCGTCCGTAATCGAGATGACGTTCGTCGGAATGTACGCTGATACGTCATTCGCCTGCGTCTCGATAAACGGCAATGCCGTCAAGGAGCCGCCGCCATTCTCGTCGCTCAGCTTCGCTGCGCGCTCCAGCAAGCGGGAATGGAGATAGAAGACGTCGCCCGGATAAGCCTCTCGGCCCGGAGGACGGCGAAGGAGCAAGGAGAGCTCGCGGTATGCCGCCGCTTGCTTGGACAGATCGTCGTACACGACCAGCACATGCTCGCCTTTGTACATGAAATACTCGCCCATCGCGCAGCCTGCGTACGGTGCCAAGAAGAGAAGCGGCGCCGGTTCGGATGCCGCTGCCGTAACGACAATCGTATATTCCAATGCGCCATGGCGGCGCAGCGTTTCTACGACTTGAGCCACGGTCGATTGCTTTTGGCCGATAGCGACGTAAATACATTTAACACCGTTGCCTTTTTGATTAATAATGGTATCGATAGCGATAGTTGTCTTGCCGGTCTGACGGTCACCAATGATCAGTTCCCGCTGGCCGCGGCCGATTGGCACCATCGAGTCAATCGCTTTAAGCCCGGTCTGCATCGGCTCATGGACCGATTTACGGTCGATGACGCCTGGCGCATTCGCTTCCACCGGACGGAATTCCGTTGTCGCGATTTCTCCCTTGCCGTCAACCGGCTGTCCGAGCGAATTCACGACGCGGCCAAGCAGCGCTTCGCCTACCGGCACTTCCATAATGCGTCCCGTACGCTTAACTTGATCCCCTTCGCGAATATCGGTGTAAGGACCAAGAATAACGATACCAACGTTGCCTGCCTCCAGGTTGAGAGCCATGCCTACGACGCCGTTGGAGAACTCCAGCAGCTCCCCCGCCATGCAGTTCTCCAAACCGTGAACGCGGGCGATACCGTCACCGATATTGATAACCGTGCCGACTTCGGCCACTTCGATCTCAGCCTTGTAGTTCTCAATTTGACTTTTAATCAGTGTGCTGATTTCTTCAGGTCTGATGCTCAATTCGCTTCACCCCATTCTTCCGTGCTTATATCGTGTTTAACGTACTTGTGTTTTCAACGTTTTTTGAATACGTTCCAGTTGGCCGGACAAGCTTCCGTCATACAAGACGTCGCCGAGGCGCACCTTCATGCCGCCAATGATCGTAGCATCGACCACATTCTGAACGCGGATCGTCTTGTTGAGCATCTGTCCGAATTGGGCGGCAACCTCTTGCTTCCCGGCTTCGTCCAGCGGAAAGGCCGTAGTCACGTAGGCGTCAGTCACGCCGGTTACATCGCCGACGATGCGGACAAAGTGGTTCGCCAGCTCGGGAAGGATGCGGATGCGACCCCGTTCCGTCAGGAGCAGCAGTGTATTCAGGACCGTCTCGGATACTTCGCCTTCGAACGCCTGCCGAAGAATGGCCTGCTTCACGCTGACATCAATGTTCGGCGCGGAGAACAGAATATACATTTCCGAAGTCGAATTCATAACTTCAACGACAGCCTTCAATTGCTGTTCCGTCTCGGCAACCACTTTGTGCTCGGACGCCAGGTCGAACAACGCTTTGGCATAACGCTTCGCTATATCTTTGCTCATTGTTTGCCCCCTACCTCTTTCAGGTACTGGTCAACCAATTGATCCTGATCCTTCTCGTCCACCTGCTTCTGAAGCAGCTTCGAGGCGATGGTGACAGACATGCCGCTAACTTCATTGCGCAGGGCAGCCACAGCCTTGTGCTTCTCGCTCTCGATATCGCGGGCTGCTTCTTCCTTCAAGCGTACTGTCTCGGCCTTCGCTTGACCGATGATGTCGTCGGCCTGTCTGGCGCTGGTTTGCTTCGCCTGCTCGATAATATCATAAGCTTCTTTGCGGGCAGAATCGAGAGCCTGCTTCTGCTCCTCGATGTGCGCCTGCGCTTGCGTCCGGCTGTTCGCCGCCTCTTCAAGCTGCTGCTTCACCAGCTCGCGTCGCTTCTCCATCACGCCGAACAATGGCCCGAACGCATACTTTTGAAGCAAAAAATAAAGGATGAGGAAAGCGATGATCGCCCATACGAAACTTGACCACACAAACTCCACTACAGTCACTCCTTTCCGTTAACATAACGCGCATTTACAAAACGAAGGCGCGGATGGCATCGGCCTTCCCCGCCAGACCGTTTGTCGATTCATTAAGAGAAGAATGCCAGGAATGCGATAACTGTAGCCGCGAGCGGAATAACCTCGACGATACCGACACCGACAAACATGGTCGTCTGCAACATGTTGCGGGCTTCCGGTTGGCGGGCGATCGACTCCACCGTACGGCTAATGATCATCCCGTTACCAAGACCTGCGCCCAATGCGCCCAAACCTACTGCAATAGCTGCTGCTAACATACCCATTACAAAAATCCTCCTCAAAATTCATGTATTTGTGAATTGCTTATGTTATTGGTCTCACCCGAAGTAGCTCATCAAAATGATGGATTCGGCAGAGGTTGTTAATGCTCTTCATGCACGGACGCTTGCGCGATGTAGACCATCGTCAACATCGTGAAGATGAAAGCCTGCAAGGCGCCGATAAAGATACTGAATCCTTGCCACGCCGCGAGGAACGGAATCCCGAATACGCCCGTTCTGATGAGCGTCGCAATCAGGATCTCCCCTGCGAAAATGTTCGCGTACAGACGGATAGCGAGCGCGACCGGCTTCGCCAGGTTCTCCACAATGTTCAGTGGGAAGAAAATCGGGAACGGCTCGAGATAATGCTTCAAGTAATGCTTGCGGTTCTTCTTCAAGCCCAGGAAGGTCACGATGACGAAGACCATGAACGCCAGACCGAAGGTTACGGAGATATCTGCCGTAGGCGACTTATACCATAGCAGTTCGACGTGCAACGGTTTGCCATTGGCAGCAAGCTCGTCGAAGACCTGTTGGCTCGTCGTAATGATCTCCTTGCCGAAGATCGTTACCGGGTGGTGCGCCTCCGTGACAATTGCGAACAGCAATCCCAGCATGTTGGAGACAAAAATAAACAAAATTAGCGTCATCCCCAGAGAGAGGTATGCCAGGCCTTTCTTCAAGTCCATCGCGCTGCCGATAATCCCCTGTACGAATTCGACAACCCATTCCATGAAGTTCTGCATTTTGGAAGGGTTCTCGACCGACAGATTGCGGACGGCCAATCGTGCAACGATGAATACGATGACTACACTGAGGAATAGCGTGAGTACGATGGATAAATCCAACGGTATCCCGCCAACCTCGATAATCGGTGCTGAGTGCATAAATGTGTTCACCCCTTTCCAATAAGCTGCTTATTCACCTTTTCTCCATTCCATAATGACGCTGACGATAATGGTCATGACTTGCATGAAAATCAGTCCCACAATGGTCGATAGAAGCGACACCTGTTCGAACTTCATGCCGACCATCACGGCCAAGAGAACGACGCACATTCTCGTAACGAGTCCAAGATTGAACCTTTGCCTTGTCTCACTGGCAGTTAGTTCGGCCAACTGTCTTACCTTCATCGACAAATAGCGCGCATTAATGAGGCCGGCGACGGTTCCTAGCGTCAAGCCCGCTGCATAAGGGCGGTGCTCCGGTGAAAAAGCCCATACGAGAAGGGACATCGACATCAGGATAAATGCCACTCTGGTTACGGCATGGACAATCGAAGTCAACTCATTCATCTTGTTCCCCCATGAACTTCCTAACAACATAAACAATGTTCATGATGCCAAAACACATCCCGGCGATCATGCCGACGGCCAGCCACAGCTTGGGCCCGTCCAACATGTGCGCCAGCCATTTCCCTGCAAAGTATCCCATGACGATGTACACGGCAAGCATGATGCCGGCTCCGCTGATGCTAAGAGCGATGAACCAAGCGCTGTCATTGCGTTTCGACGTCTTCATAGACTAATAATTCCCATTCATTTTACTGAACTATATGAGATTTTGTCAATTCGAAAAAACCTTGTGTTTATGAGGATAAAATGTTCAATTTTTTGACTCTCGATATGTAAAAATCCGCATAAACCGTACAGTTCACTGTATACTGCTATGTTAGGGTATAGAAGACGCTTCAAATTCAAATTGTGAACTTTGTGTGAAAAGGATCCGGACGCTCCGCTGTCCGCCCAAAACCATGAAAAATCGCACTGACAATACGCTGGGATGCCTTCCCATCTCCGTATGGATTTGCCGCTTGGCTCATCCGGGAATACAGCTCCTGATCGGTCAACAATTGTTTGGTTCGGCTATACACCCTCTCTTCGTCCGTGCCGACAAGCTCCAGCGTGGCCGCCTCAATGCCTTCCGGGCGCTCGGTTGTGTCCCTAAACACAAGAACAGGTACACCAAACGATGGTGCCTCTTCCTGCATGCCGCCGGAATCCGTCAGGATAAGATGCGTGTGCGGATAGATGTTATGGAAATCAACAACATCAAGCGGCTCGATCAGCCTAATCCGCGGGTGATCGCCCAGCATCTCATGCGCCGGAACGCGAACGGCCGGACTTGGATGTACCGGATAGACGATGGCGATATCCTCGAATTCATCGGCGATGCGCCGGACGGCACGGAAAATATTTCGATGCGGCTCCCCTTGCGATTCCCGGCGGTGAGCCGTCATCAGCACAAGGCGCTTGCCCTGTGCCCATTCCAGCACCTCATGAGTGTAATCGGAACGTACTGTATATTGAAACACATCTGTAATGGTGTTGCCTGTGACATATATCGATGACTCTTTCTTATTCTCCTGCTTTAGATTATTCGCCGACCATTCCGTCGGCGCAAAATGCAGGTCGGCCAACACCCCGGTCAGCTGCCGGTTCATCTCTTCCGGATACGGCGACAGCTTGTTCCACGTGCGTAATCCCGCCTCGACGTGGCCGACCGGAATCTGCTGCATGAACGCCGCATAGCTGGCCAGGAAGGTCGTCAGCGTATCGCCGTGCACCAGCACGATATCGGGCTTCGCTTCCTGCAGCACGGGCTTCAGCCCTTGCAGCACCCGGATCGTAATATCGTTCAGCGACTGCCCGGCCTGCATAATGTTCAGATCGTAATCCGGCCGAATACGGAACACGTTCAACACTTGATCGAGCATGTGACGGTGCTGGGCCGTCACGCAGACGATCGATTCGATCTGGTCCGGATGCTTTTGCAATTCCAAAATAAGGGGCGCCATCTTGATCGCCTCCGGGCGGACACCGAACACCGTCATCACTTTCAGCTTCGACATTTCGTTCTCCTCCGCTATGGCTATAGTATTGGTATTTCACTCTAAATTTAACACCCTTATTTCGTACCGAACAACCTATCGCCCGCATCGCCCAATCCCGGCACGATGTAGCCGTGATCATCGAGACGCTCGTCTTGCGCAGCCAAATAAATATCGACGTCAGGATGCGCATCCTGAACCGCCTTAACCCCTTCCGGCGCCGCGATGAGGCACATCAGCTTCATCTGGGTGCATTCGCGCTTTTTCAACGCATCAATGGCAGCAATCGCCGATCCGCCGGTCGCCAACATCGGATCGATAACGATAAGCGCCCGCTCACGCACATCGGTCGGCAGCTTCGTGTAGTATTCAACAGGCTTCAATGTCTCTGGATCGCGGAATAATCCGACATGTCCGATCTTGGCCCCCGGAATCAGCTTCACTACCCCTTCCACCATGCCTAGGCCAGCCCGCAGAATCGGAATCAAGCCAAGCATGCGGCCGGAAATGACCTTGCACTCCGTCTCCGCTACTGGCGTCTCCACTATGGATGTCTGCAGCGGAAGTTCACGCGTAATTTCATACGCCATGAGTGTCGCAACCTCGTCAACCAACTCGCGGAAATCTTTCGTATTCGTGCGCTTGTCACGAATCAGTGTCAATTTGTGTTGAATCAAAGGATGATCGCAAATGATCAATTTGCCCATATCACATGTCCCTCCGCTTTATACTCTTGTTGCTTCCTGGATAATGTCCAGCGATTCATATTCATCGTCAAACAGGCCTATTATAACATTCCCGCCTTGTAACTGCACGTTTTCGAAATTACCGACGCAGGAAAATCCGGACTGCCTATTATCATGACAGGTTAATATTTTATCGTCTGATATAGCGGGTATTGCGCCGTCAGTTCCCGTACCTTTCGGCGCGCTGTCGCCAGCGTTGCTTCATCGGCCGGATTTTTCAGCGTCATGGCAATCACCTTGCCGATCGTGCGCATCGCTTGGACATCCATGCCGCGCGACGTGGCAGCCGGCGTGCCGATGCGGATGCCGCTCGTAATGAACGGACTTGTCGGATCGAATGGAATCGCGTTTTTATTCACGGTAATGCCCACGGAATCCAGCACCTTCTCCGCATCCTTGCCGGTAATGTTGACGCTGCGCGTATCCATCAGCATCAGATGATTGTCGGTGCCGCCGGATACGATGTTCAGTCCTTCTTCGATCAGAGTGGCCGCCAGCGCTTGCGCGTTCTCGATGACCTGTGCCGTATATTGCTTGAAGGATGGCTGCAGGGCTTCGCCCAACGCGACGGCCTTAGATGCAATCACATGCATGAGCGGACCGCCTTGCGTGCCTGGGAAAACGGCTTTGTCAATCGCTTGCGCCCAGGACGAACGGCACAGAATCATCCCGCCGCGCGGACCGCGAAGCGTCTTGTGCGTCGTCGTCGTCACGAAGTGCGCATGCGGGACCGGGCTCGGATGCAAACCCGTGGCCACAAGACCGGCGATATGCGCCATATCGACCATGAACAGCGCGCCTACGTCATTGGCGATGGAGCCAAGCGCTTCGAAGTCGATGATGCGAGGGTAGGCGCTGGCGCCGGCAACGATCATTTTGGGACGATGTGTGAACGCGGCCTTGCGCACCTTGTCATAATCAATGAGGAAGGTGTCTTCTTCTACGCCATAGGCTACGAAGTGATACAGCAAGCCCGAAGCATTCACCGGACTGCCGTGCGTCAAGTGGCCGCCATGTGCCAGATTCATGCCAAGGACCGTGTCTCCCGGCTTCAGGGCTGCCAGATAGACCGCCATGTTCGCCTGTGCGCCGGAGTGTGGCTGCACATTCGCATGCTCGGCCCCGAACAGCTCCTTCGCACGGTTGCGCGCAATGTCCTCGACGATATCGACATGCTCGCAGCCTCCGTAGTAGCGCTTGCCCGGATAGCCTTCCGCATATTTATTCGTCAGGACGGTCCCCATCGCTTCCATGACCGCTTCACTTACGATATTTTCCGAGGCGATAAGCTCGATATTGTTCCGCTGACGCTGCAACTCCAAGTCCATCGCTTTCAACACTTCCGGATCCGATTGTCGTACATATTCTACCATTGGCCAAGCCCTCCCATTTCATCCTTCATCATCATTCAGAGATCAACCTTGCGAACATAAGCCGCGAGCGGCGTCAATCGCATGAGGTTCCGCTATCGTCCAGCAGGCAATAGATCGCCCGCTCGCCGCCGATCAGCTTCGGTCGCGTCGCCGCCATCGTCACCCTAGCGCTGCCGATGAAGCGGAGCTCCGTTCGCAGCGGGACGGCCACGCGGCGCAAATGCATGCCGATCAGCGTCTCGCCGATATCGATGCCGGCATGCGCCTCAATCGACTCGGCCAGACACGCGTCCGGCAGCAAGCGGTACGCCTGCGCCGCCATTGAACCGCCCGCATGCGGGACAGGCACCGCGGCGACCTCCTCCAGCCGGAATTGCTCCAGCGTGCGGCGCTCCACCACTAGCGCGCGGTTCAGGTGCTCACAGCATTGAAAAGCGAGCTGCAGGCCGAACTCGGTCCGCAGCACATTCAGCCCGTCGAACAGCATGCGGGCAACGTCAAGCGTGCCGGCAGTGCCGATCCGCGCGCCAGCCACCTCGCTTGTACTGCAGCCGATAACGACCAATTGGCCCGGGGCAAGTCCCGCTGCAGCGGCCAATTCCCGGGCGGCCTGCTCAGCCTGTCGCTCATAAGAAGAACTCATGTCGCTTCCTCCTTCATGATGCGCTACGGCGCCAGGTTGTACTTGCACTCGGCTTCCTCGATCTTGCGGATGCGGCCTGCATGGCGCTCCCCTCGACTGAATTCCGTGCCGAGCCAGACGCGGATGATCTCTTCCGCCAGGCCAGGACCGACGATCCGTTCCCCCATGGCGAGCACGTTCGAATCATTATGCTCCCGGGTCGCCTTCGCGCTGAACAGATCGTGCACGAGCGCGCAGCGTACGCCAGGCACCTTGTTTGCGGCGATGGACATGCCAATCCCGGTCCCGCAGATGAGAATTCCGCGTTCGGCTTCGCCGGCGGCCACCTTCTTGGCGACAGGCACGGCATAATCCGGATAATCGACCGAATCCGTGCAATGACAGCCGAAATCTTCCACCTCATGCCCCAGTTCCCGAATTACTGCGATAATGCCATCCTTCAGCTTCACACCGGCATGATCCGCTCCAATTGCAATCTTCATTATGTTCCCTCCATCCCATCATTCCCTGAGCGAGGCCGAAGCCCCATCAGGAAACAATATGCTGTCTGTCCATTATAACCAATTTTCGAATCGTTGGCCCGCGTCTTCCCTATCATTTTGCATCGAAGCGAATGCGTTCGTACGAGTTTTACTGTGCAAAACTTACTGCGCGCAAGATTCGATGCCGTGTTCCTTCCTTTTCACTTCGTGATCAAAAGCGGGCTTTTTGAACTGCCTCTCAAAAAAGAAAAAGAGCATAGCATGGCCGCAAACCATACATTGCTCTTTCGCCCAGGCGACCGGCCGTATATCACTCGATGCTCCACTGTGGTTCTCCCACTTCCGTCGCCAGTTGCAACGAGCGCCGTTCATCTCATTCCGATATTAATGGATGCGCTGCGGAAATGCAATTACCTTGTGTCAGGCAGGGCCAGCTTGTCCACCACGACGAGCAGCGCCTCCCGAATCTGCATCGCGGTCATCCGGTATTCCTCCAGCGAACCGCCGAACGGATCCGCAACATCCGGATTCGGGCAGATCCGCTCCAGTTCGGCCAGCTCCGCCCGCTCCTCTGGCGTCGGCTCCTGACCCAGCTCCTGCTTCATCTGCAGCTTGGCGGCCAGCTCTTGCAGCCGATCTCGCTCCCCGGAACCGCCTTCCCCCAGTTTCGCGTACTCCCTTATCGTATATGTCTTGTCGGCCGCTGCGGGGAATCGCTGCAACACATGGCGCTTATGGCTGACCGTCAGCGTCAAGATGAGATCGGCCCAAGCCACATCCGCTTCGCTCAGCGCCCTCGCAGCAAACGTTCCGTATCCCGCAATATGATGCTCCTTCAACACGGCAGCGGCATAATCCGACATCGGCGTTCCGTCCCATGCCGATACGCCCGCGGACTTGACCTCCATCTCCAGCCCCCGATCGGCGGCCAATTGGCGGAGCATCGCTTCCGCCATCGGACTGCGGCAGGTGTTGCCTGTACATACGAATAATATCCGGTTCATAGGCCGTCACTCCTTTGGATGGTATATAAATGTCGTACCCGAATACGTCCGGACTCACAGCTCATCCGTTACGGCAGTAAAAAGAGAATGCCGAAGGTGAGTAGAATCGCTCCTCCGACCGCTTCTCCGTATTCGCCGATGGTGGCCCCGACCCGCTGGCCAAGCACCAATCCCATGACGGACATCGCTCCCCCGGCCAGGCCGAAGGCAACAATAGTCACCATAAGGTTCGTATGGAACATGCCCAGTGACACGCCGACGGAAAATGAATCAACGCTTACACTCCCAGCAAACAGCAGCATTCCCCAGCTCGACATCGCATAGAGAGTGCCCGAAGGCCCGTTCTGAAAAGAGCTAAAGATCATATGTCCGCCCAGCAAAATGAGCAGTGCGCCGGCGGCCATCACCGCCACATGTCCAAGAATAGAGCTGATATAATGGCCCGTCAAGACGCCAAGCAGCGGCATCCCGACATGGAACAGTGCGATAATTCCGCTGATGTGGAGCATCTCCGCCGCCCGTACCCCTCTCATGCCGAGACCTAGACAAAGTGAAAAGGCGTCAAAACCAAGTGCCACGGCCATGACGACGATTGTAATCCACTGGCCTGCCGGTACTGCCGTCTCCCACATCGCGTTCTCCCCTTGTCCATCGTCTGGGATCAGCGTATGCGAACATGGAGGCAATGATGACAAGTCCTTCAACAAGGCGCGAGACGTAACGGCTAGCGGCTATCCTAGCCGTTCAGCAGCGGATCATGCGATGCCCGGCGGCCTTCAGCAACCGGTTCATGACCGCCAATCCGATCCCTTCGGTAGAGCAAGCCTCCGCCATGATGAAGCTGACCCCTTCCTCATCGAAGCGGCGCAGCCCTTCGTACAGCCGGTGCGCCGCCTCCTCCGGCGCGGACACGCTGCCCAACGGCACGACGACATCCGCGCGGTAGACCGCGGCATGCTCGGTGAAAGCGAGCACACCGGTGCGCTCTCCACGCTGCCGGGCGGCGTCGAGCTCCGCCTGAATGCGGCAGAGCGCGGCTTCCGTCGAGAAGCTCTGCACGATCGCGAGCGTGCCTTGCGGCGCATAATGGGCATATTTCATGCCCGGGGAGCGCGGCGCCAGCGCTTCACCAGCTTCCTGCGCGGCGGAAGCCACCAGCCCGCCGTCCGGATCGACAGCCGGGTCGATCGTGAGCGCGGCGGCAATCTCACGCAGCATGGCGGTCGTCACGCCGCCGGGGCGCAGAACATGAATGCGGTCGCCGTGCAGTTCCACGACGGTCGATTCGACGCCGACGCCGGTCGGGCCGCCGTCGACGATGCCCCCGATGCGGCCGTCCAGATCCTCGGCGACATGCCCGGCCCGCGTCGGGCTTGGGCGGCCGGAACGGTTCGCGCTCGGAGCGGCCACCGGACAAGCAGCGGCACGGATCAAGGCCAGCGCCGTACGATGGGCCGGCATGCGGACGCCGACCGTGTCGAGGCCGGCCGTCACCCGCGGCGAGACGGCTCCGGGGCACGCCGGCAGTACGATCGTAAGCGGGCCGGGCCAGAACCGCTCCATTAGGCGGCGCGCCGTCCTGCCGAACGGCTCGACCAGTTCATCCAGCATCGCCATATCGGCGATATGGACGATGAGCGGATTGTCGGACGGGCGCCCCTTGGCGGCGAAGATGCGTTCGACGGCCTGCGTATCGCGCGCGTTGGCGCCGAGGCCGTAGACCGTCTCGGTCGGAAAGGCGACCGTGCCGCCGGCGGCAAGCAGGGCCGCCGCCTCCATAATAGCCGGCTGTTCCTCCAGCGGCCGCTCCGCGTCGACCGTCCAGTGCTTCGTGGCTTCACCCTCGCAGCCGACAGCCGCTTCCGCAGGCTGGTCGGTAAGCTTCGGCTCATTGAATGGATTCATGACGTTCATTCCTTATTCTCTCAGATGGGGATCAACGCAAGAAAGATGCCAAAAGAGCTCCGGCATCTCCCCGTCCATCCCGTCGAATTGATGTCTTCTTCTAGTTGTATCATAATTGCCGAGAGCTCGTCTACATGCGGCGCTGCCCGGCCGGCCCGCAATGGACGGCAACGATACCAAGCCGATTGCGAACCAATTGCAGGCAGAGGAAGCAGAGGAACCTATAATTAACCGATAAGAGCATTCCACACCTCTGCCAGCCATTGGAACAAGCTTATCAATATATCCCATAAAAAGAAGCGCACTTCCGTCCCGCCATCCGCACTTGGCTCCGCCCCCACAGCGACTGATCCACCGGCAGCCCCGACCGTTTTACTTGCCCCGTCCGCCGGAGCTCCATCCTGCCTCTCCGCTGCCGATGAGACGCCTTCGCTTTCAGTACCGGAATCCGCCTTCGCCTGGCCCGTATCGCCGTCAATGAAGCAGAGCGGCGGGAACAGAACGCACCACCAGTTCTGGCCTTCCCCCGCGCCCAGCGCAACGAGCAGCGACTCGTACATGCCCGCCGGATAAATCTGGCCGCCGTACAGCTTCGCTGGGAACGGCGCCTCGCCCAGTGTCAGCTTCGCCGTATACGGTATGCCTGCCTCCGCCAGCGTCCGGCTGACCGTGTTCTCCAGCTCTTCGAGATGGACGGCGATGAATTCCCGGGCTTCCTTCCGCGTCTGCGGAGGGGCTTGCTGCCGCAGCCAGCCGTTCAATTGCTCGACAACGCGATCCCGCACCAGCAGCTTCGCCCGCTGGTCGTCGTCCGTGTCTGAATTCGCCAGCACGCGCAGCCGAATCGCATCCTCGGGTATCGCCGCTACCGTCGTCTGTCCGGCTTCCGCCGCTGTCATTCCTGCCTTTACAGCCGCCGTACGGCCTTGATCCCAACGCATCCACGTCCCAGCGGCGACGATGGCCAGCACGAGACCGAGTACGAACATCCGTGATTTCATGTTCTTCTACTCCTTGTGAGGTTGGGCGCGCCTCTTGCCTATCAGTATGTCCGGCAACGGCAGGATTAAACGTCCGCATTTCACGATTCATAGAATAAAAAATAGAGTCCCGCCCCCAAGGGGTGCCTGTGAGACAGGCCGCGAAGGGAGAGGAACTCTATCAATAATGAACATGATTATCTAGCGATTTACTCGCTCATAGGCACGTATTGGGAGCTGCTCTGGCCCGCAACACTCAGCGGCCGGCCGTGCCGTCTTCCGCTTCAACTACGGCCAGTCGGCTCTTCATCGTCCGGCTGCATGGCGCGCACGCCAATGACATGGCGCTCAATTCCGGCCAGATCCGGCACGACGACGAGCCGTTCCCCGTAGCCTGCCGCCTCTAGCAGCGCGGCTACGTCGCGGGCTTGGCCCTGGCCGACCTCGAAGCCGATAAGGCGCGGCGGGCAGTCCAGCAAGGGCAGCATGGCGACAATGCGGCGATACGGGTCGAGCCCGTCCGCACCGCCGTCCAGCGCCATGCGTGGCTCATAATCCCGCACCTCGCGCATAAGCCCGCCAATCTCGGCGGCCGGGATATACGGCGGGTTGGACACAAGCACGTCCAGGCGGCCGCCGGCGAGCGGGGCCAGCAGGTCGCCCTCGCGCCAGGTCAGACGCCCCGCCACGCCGAGCTGCTCGGCGTTGGATTGCGCCATGCGGAGCGCCGCCGGCGAGATGTCGGTCGCCGTCACCTGCCAGGACGGCCGCAGATGCGCCAGCGTGCAGGCGATGGCACCGCTGCCGGTGCCGATGTCGGCCGCCCGCAGCGCGGTCCCGGCCAGCCAGAGGCGATCCGCTTCGGCAGCGATCGCCTCCACCAGCATCTCCGTCTCCGGACGCGGAATCAGCACATCCGGAGACACTGCGAACGGCAGGCCGTAGAAATGCTGTTCCCCGACAATATATTGGGTCGGCTCGCCTCCGGCCCGCCGTTCAATCGCGGCCTCGTACGGACGGCAGGCCGCTTCGGGCATCGGATCGGGCAGCCGCACGAGATAGGCCGCACGATTCCAGCCGAGCACATGGCGCAGCAGCAGCTCCGCATGATGCGGCGCATTCTCCACCCCGCTTGTCTCCAAAAAAGAAGAAGCCTGTACCCAGGCTTCTCTTATCGTTAATGGCCAGGCTATGCGGAAAAAGCCTTGTGCCCCCTGCTTCGATCCGTCGGACTGGCTCATGCGTGATTCTCCCGCTCCATCCGCTCGGCCTGTTCGGTCAGTGTCAGCGCCTGTATAATCTCTTCCACATCTCCGTTCATCACCTGATCCAGCTTGTGCAGCGTCAGACCGATGCGGTGATCCGTCACGCGACTCTGCGGGAAGTTGTACGTCCGGATGCGCTCGCTGCGATCGCCGGTGCCGACCTTGCTTTTCCGTTCGCCTGCGTATTTCGCTTCCTCTTCCTGCCGCTTGATATCATATATCCGGGCCCGCAGCACTTGAAGGGCCTTCTCTTTGTTGTCGTTCTGGGATTTGCCGTCCTGACAGGTCGCCACGATGCCTGTCGGAATGTGGGTTACCCGCACGGCTGACTTGGTCGTGTTGACGGATTGCCCGCCGGCACCGGACGAACAGAATGTATCGACCCGAATGTCCTTGTCGAGAATCTCCACGTCCACTTCATCGATCTCCGGCATGACGGCGACGGTAGAGGTCGAAGTGTGAATACGGCCGCCTGATTCCGTCGCCGGAATGCGCTGCACGCGATGCGCGCCGCTCTCGTATTTCAGCTTGCTGTAAGCGCCCTTGCCGGAGACGAGGAAGATAACTTCCTTGAATCCACCCAGATCGCTGATATTGGCTTCCATCAGCACCGTGCGCCAGCCCTGGGCATCGGCGTAGCGCGTATACATGCGGTATAGATCGGCCGCGAACAGCGCCGCTTCGTCGCCGCCGGCCGCGCCGCGAATCTCGACGATGACATTCTTGTCGTCGTTCGGGTCCTTCGGCAGCAGCAGCAGGCGGATGTGCTCCTCCAGCTTGACCTTGCGCTCCTCCAGTTCCTCGATTTCCATCTTCACCATTTCGCGCATGTCATCGTCCAGCTTTTCCTGCAGCATGGCTTTCGCTGTATCCAGCTCACTTTTTACGTTTTTGTATTCCATATAGGCTTCGTACGCAGGCTGCAAATCGGACTGTTCTTTCGAATAGTCACGCAGCTTCTTCGGATCGCTCGCTACATCCGGATCGCACAGCAATTCACTCAATTTGTCATAGCGATCCGCCAAAGATTGCAGACGGTCCAACATATCACGTTCACCTCTTTCTGATATTCAACAGCAATATGCCGCCGCCGGGCAATCAGCGCATGCTCTTATCTATACATTGAACCGGAAGTGCATGACGTCTCCGTCCTGCACGACGTATTCCTTGCCTTCCAGCCGCAGCTTGCCCTGCTCCTTCACGACGTTCATTGAACCGGCTGCGACCAGATCGTCATAAGACACCACTTCCGCTCGAATAAACCCGCGCTCAAAGTCGGTATGGATAACGCCCGCCGCCTGCGGCGCCTTCATGCCCTTGCGGATCGTCCACGCGCGCACTTCCTGCACGCCTGCGGTGAAGTACGTATACAGCCCAAGCAGGCGGTAAGCCGCCTTGATGAGCCGGTTCAGACCGGACTCTTCCAGCCCGAGCTCCTGCAGGAACATCTCCTTATCCTCGCCGTCCAGCTCCGCGATTTCCGCTTCGACCTTGGCACTGATCGGCACGACCTCCGCATTCTCTTTCGCCGCGAAATCGCGCACCTGCTGCACGTACGGATTGTTATCCGTATCCGCTATGCCATCCTCGCTCACGTTCGCCGCATAGAGCACCGGCTTCATCGTCAACAGATGCAGATCGCGCACGAGCAGTTTCTCGTCATCGGTTACATCCAGACTGCGAGCTGGCTGATCATGGTAAAGCGCTTCCTTGAGGCGCTCGAGCACTTCTGCCTCTTGAGCGAATTTCTTGTCACCGCTCTTCATGTTCTTCTTCGTCCGCTCAAGACGCTTCTCGACCGATTCGAGGTCCGCCAGAATCAGTTCCAAATTGATCGTCTGGATATCGCTAACCGGATTCACTTTGCCGTCCACGTGCGTAATGTTTTCATCCTCGAAGCAGCGGACGACGTGAACGATCGCGTCCACCTCGCGGATATGGGCCAGGAATTTGTTCCCGAGCCCTTCGCCCTTGCTCGCGCCGCGAACAAGGCCGGCAATATCGACGAATTCGAATGCCGTCGGCACCGTCTTGTTCGGCACGACGAGCTCGGTCAATTTATCCAGACGCTCATCGGGAACCGCCACCACGCCGACATTCGGATCGATCGTGCAGAACGGGTAATTAGCGGATTCCGCCCCTGCTTGCGTAATCGCATTGAACAACGTTGATTTGCCAACATTCGGCAGTCCGACGATACCAGCTTTCAAAGCCATTTATCATGACAACTCCTTCTTTCGATGTGCTTTATCCATAAGTGCATTGTGTCAGCAAGGTTCAAGGCCTGCCCTGTCATTGATCATTTACTGTAGAAAGGACGCAAAAATTCCTTAACCATTATAACCAACAACACAAAAAAAACCTAGTCATCGACTGGATTTTTTCCGAATTGCCTACATATTCCGGGTTCGACTCCCTTTTCGCGGTAAGTGGATAAGTCATCCGCCATCGGTGAAAAGTAAGAATCGGGCCTTGATTCCCGCCCATTCATTAGCTCAGGAAGAAAAGAGGTGCAAGACGATGGAAAACAAAACGCATCGCGGCAACTACAAAGGCACGACGAAAATGAAAGCCCAAAACCAGGACATGGCCTTCGTAAACGATAACGTCGAAGAGGCCAAATCGATCAATCCGCTTCCCGACAGGCGGGCAAGGGACAAGTAAGGGATTCTCCATTGCGGCAACAGACCGCTACAGCTAATGGAAAGCGGGCCACCTCAGGCGGCCCTCCTAATCCGCAGCCGAAGAGGCCTAGGTAAGATGACGGTACAGGCTTCGTATGAGACGGCTTGCTCCATACCGCCCGGCATTCGGCATCTCCACCTGACACTGCAGGCATAGCTTGATTACTTTCGCGACGACGGGCGGCTCATTCTCAGGTTCGATCTCAGCCTCCGCGTCGCGCCCCCCCGCGAACAAGGAGGATAGCATCCCGTCCGCCACCAGCATCGGCCCATTCCAATTCCACTGCAGCCACTCTTCATCCCATCGCACCGTCGAGGCCCCGATTTCCCATACGACCTGACGGGAGCACTGGCGGTGCGCCTGAATGGTCCGTTCCAATGCCTTCATCCAAAAGTCGGCCCGCTCCTCGCGCGATGTGGATCGTGCAAGAGCCAGACATGCCGCCTGAGCACATACGGAAGAAATGGCGCCGTCAGCCCATGGGAATTGAATCCGGTCGAACCGGGGCAAGGCGCAGCCTTGAATCAGCAGCTCCCACTCGTATTGCCCCAGCGGCTCTTGCCCGGCCAGCACCATGCAGATGGAACGGACAGCTTCCTCCCTCACATCGTCGCGGTGTTGACCGAACGCAAGCGAAGGATTGAACGGCTTATGAAGCCGACGGCGGCAATCGGCAAGGGCTATCAGCCCGTTCAACCTAACGCGCTCCGAAGCCCCGTCCAGGGAAGCGTGAAGCAGCAGATCCTCCGCTTCCGGCGCTGCATCCTGCATCAAGTGAATAACATAGATGGCCTGAATCGCCGCCTGCTCGTCTTCATGCAGGAGGGCGGTCCAGTCTGCGAACCGATCCCGCAGGGCAACCAGCCACCGTGCGGCCAACTGTTCGGCTTCATTCTCCCCTGCCGCGTGCTGAATCCGGGCGTTCGGCGTGACGCCGAACGGAAGTCCGCGGGTCGCCGTCAGACGCAGCACCTGGGCGATGCCGTTCAAAATCGTCGCCTTGGCCACCGATTTGTTCTGCACGGTCAAAATATCGATCAGCGGATGAATCAGCCCGCAAACGGCGATATCCATCTCATTGCCGTCGCTGCATAATTGTTCGAATAGCGAATGGGCCGCATCTGCCGATTGCTCCCGCGAGCCGTTCTCTATCACATTGAGCAATTCGGGCATATAATCCCCAGAGCCGAACGCATGCAGCCATCCCGCTTCATAAGCCGTCCCCATTACTCTCTCCTCCAAATGCCTGCCCTTTCCATTAGGGCCGTGGTTTTAATTGCCATTATATCACTTCAGGCCCGGGAAGTTACTGAAAATATCGGAAAATGTCGAAAAAAATACCCGTTGGCCGTATCCCCTCCCAAAATGCATTGAACACCCGATGGAATCTGATTTGAACATACGAACAGTCCGGCCAGAATCACTCCGGCCGGACTGTCTCATTCCACGGTTACTCCGTTACTACAATTTGATAGGCAGGGCTTATCGGCGGCAGGGACAAGGTCATAATTTGCGAATGGAAGCCGATAATTTTTTGGCCAGCCTCTAGCTCACTTACCTTCAGCTCCTGGCCGTCCTTGGTCACAATCATCGTATCCTTGCTGACGGACAACACCATATCGTTACCGGTATTCCCGTCGGAATTCACATCCAGCCGAATCGACGCTCGATCTTCTTTTGCATTCACATCCAGAATCGTGCCTGTTTTACGAACTGTTTCTCCTTTGACCACGATGCTGGTTGCGTTGCTGATCGGGGGCAGGCTTCTCGTCATAGCCGGGCCGTAGCTTGCTTCTACAATGACATTGTCCTTGAGTGCATCGGCTGTCAGCTTGTTGCCCTCTTCGTCCTTGATGACGGTCTTGTCGGTAATGTTCAGAATAACCCGATTCTCGCCTAGCAGTTCGATGCGATCCTTGCTTGCGTCCACGATGATGCCATCCGTTTTCATTCCGTTCTTTTGCTCGTCATCGTTATTGCTCGGGCTCTCGACGACGATCTTTTCCGCCGTGCCTTGCGCCGGAATGCTGCGGGTCAGCTTCGGACCGTACCAAGCTGTCACCGTCCAGCCGTTTTTCACCGCTTGGTGCAATTGCGCCTTATTGCCGTTCTGATCCACGATTGCCGTGTCCTCCGTCAAGTATAGCTTCACCGTATCCTGCGCGTTGGCCTGCACTCCTTCGCCGACAACCGTGACGTAAGCACCGTCCTTATTGATGCGGATTTCTTCCATTGTGCCAGTCGTGGCGAGCCAGTCCTGTTGAATTGGCCGATCCATGTCCTCATGCTTGCTGTCTTTCTCGTAACGGTCTGCCTGTTGGTTGACGACTTGACCCATCACTCTGTTATTATTCTCTTGGGCCACCGCAGTCAACGGCATTGCCACCATCACAAGCATGCTTACAGTCATTATCATAGTTGTCCATGTACGCTTTTTCATCTGAATTCCTCCTCGTCGTGTCCTGTTGCCTCTAAGTTCGACGCTTCACCATTGCGAATCAGTTGGGTGAATTGCCGCGTTCATTGTTACAGACGGGCCCAGGTTGACAGATGTTGCACTTCGCCGTCGTTTTTTTTCGGAGCAAGGGACAAAGGATCAAAAACCGTCATAATATACCGATGGTGGAGAGGAAAATAAGAATAATCAAAATGGGCACTACATAGCGTATCATCGCTCCCCACATCCGTCCCATGAACGGACGGAGCCCGGCTTCCTCCTTGGCGCCGGTCCAGACGAAGCCGATCAGGAGCGTCACAAATAAGCCGCTTAACGGCAGCATAATATTGGAGGTGACGAAGTCGAGCCAATTGAACAGATTGCGGCCGCCCGGCTTCCAATCTGTCAATACGCCGCCGGCGGCCAGCGTCGCCGGGAGGGCGATAACATATACCGCGCCCATGACAAGCATCGTCGCCCAGCCGCGCTTTATCTGGAAGCGCCGGATAATGAAAGCCACCGGAACTTCGATCAGCGACAGACAAGATGTAAGTGCCGCGATGGCGAGCAGAATAAAGAATAGCCCGCCGAACCACTCGCCATACGGCATCGAGGCGAAAGCGGCGGGCAGGGCCGCGAAAACAAGGCCGGGCCCCGAATTCGGCGCGATTCCGAATGTGAAGATCGTCGGGAAAATAATGAGTCCGGCAATCAGCGCATACACCAGATCCCCGGCCCCAACCGCCAGAGTCGCCGTGGGCAGCGACTGATGTGAATCCACGTATGCGCCATACGTAATCATTGCTCCTACCCCGAGAGAAAGGGAGAAGAATGCAAGCCCAAGCGCCATCAACGCGGATTGAAACGTCAATTTTGAAAAATCGGGATACAAAAAGTAGGCTATCCCTTCGCCGGCACCTTCCAGCGTCAATGTCCATACCAGCATGACCAGCAAAATGAGCAGAAGTCCGGGGATGACGATTTTATTGAATTTCTCAAGCCCTCCCGTAATGCCGCGGGCAATGATGTAGCCAGTCAGCAGAAGCACGGCCAACTGCCACAGAACAGGCCCCCAGCCAGCGGTGAAGGCCAAGAAATGCCCTTCATAATCCGGATCGGTATACAAGACTCCCGTCACCGATTCGAAGGCATAATGAAGTGTCCAGCCTGCAATCGTGCTATAATACGTTAAAATAAGAAAGGGAGAAAGCACTGCGATAAATCCGATCGCGCCCCAGCCTCTCTTCCCGGACAGCTTGCGGAAGGCCGTGACCGGATCCCCCCTGCCTGCCCGGCCGACCGTCAGCTCGCCCAGCAGCACCGGAAGCCCGACGACCAAGAGACACAGGACGAATAGAAGGAAAAAAGCGCCCCCCCCATTTTGGCCGGTGACATAGGGGAACTTCCACATGTTGCCCAGCCCTACCGAGCTGCCGATGGCCGCTAGAATAAACCCAGAAGAGCTGCTGAATTGATCTTTGTTTCCGTCTGTACGATGATAGGTTGATTTTCGTTGTCTTGACATGCGTACCTTATTGCACCCCTTGATCTGCGCTGGATTGCACCACTTGCTCTGCGCTGTTTTCTTTATAGGTTAACCGCAAACACTGATTACTGCAATACTTGTATCCAATACAATAGGCTCCTCCCGAGAGGTGAGTCTATCCGGTTTCAGCCCACCGATTGCCTCAGGCGAAGGGATGCTAGCATGTCCCGCCGGGTCGGATGCGTCGTATAGTTTTATAAATGAAGAAGATTGTAATCGGCATAAGGGACATATATTTCATCGACAGTGTCAATACGCGCAACTCCATTCTCTAATGGCAGCTTATTTCAGTACCCGCAAATTCGAATTGCGGCGATTCAAGCGGATAAGACCAAGCACGGCCGAGATGCCCAGCACCAAATGAACAGCGATGTTGGCCAAGGTCGAAGCAACGAATTGAAGCCACATTTTGTCCGGTGCCTCTCCCAGCAAATATACATCCATGATGCTGGACAGTCCACAGCCGACAGCTAGCGCCAGCGAGCCGGTGATGGCGAGCATCCAGATGGCGCCCTTCGTCGAACGGCCTTCGTTGACATCAAAAGATTTGTTTATGTAGATGAGACCCATTCCGAATCCGGAAATCGCGGTTCCAAGCACCCATGTCCACCAGATCTCGCCACCACCCCAAGTCAAATCGGCAATGATATGACCGATGGCCCCGCTCAACAGGCCAGTGATCGGACCGAACATCGCGCCGAAAACAGTCAGAATCGCAATGGCCGGGCGCAGGCCCGTCTGCAGCACCATCGGAATCGTAATGGTGGTCAGTAAGTCGTACAATGCCGCTCCAATCCCGATGGCAACCACCGTTTTGGTGCTGAAGTTGAACATCAATTGTTTCATGCTTCAACCCTTCTTTCCTTGTTTTATATGTATCGACCTTCACCCGTTCGGCAGTCTTATGAGAGTGATATGCCTGAAATCCGAACATTAATTGTGATTCCGTTAGCCGCAGATTGGGCGTCGCTCCGAGCTTGGAGGGCCGGGAGCACAAAAGAGGCCACAGGTTCGGGTTCTGTGGCCGCTGGATCCATTATAGCAGAGCTTTCCTAATTTGGCATCAATCGATTGGTGGCGCGCAGTTCCCGAATGCTGCCCGCTCCAATGCCGAACATGACGATGCGAAGCTCCAGCTCCACCTGTGCCAGCACCTCGTCTACCGCCTCCTCCGAATCGGCGGCGGCGGCCAGCAGGAAGCGGCCAAATCCGGCCAGATCCGCGCCGAGCACCAGCGCCTTCGCCGCATCGACGCCGGTACGCAGTCCGCCACTTGCGATAAGTGGCTGGTGCGGCAGCTCCGCCCGGATAAGCCGGATGCTCTCCGCCGTCGGAATTCCCCAGTCGGCGAAGGCTTCGGCCGCACGGCGGCGTATCGGGTCGGCCGCGCGCAGCTTCTCAACCTGGCTCCACGACGTGCCGCCCGCGCCGGCCGCGTCGATGAATGCCGCACCGGCATCGGCGAGCTGCCGCGCGGTATCGCCGGCGATTCCCCAGCCGACCTCCTTGATGCCAACGGGTACGTCCAGCCGACAGCATAATTCTTCAATACGACGCAGCAATCCTGCGAAGTTGACGTCTCCCTCAGGCTGGAACACTTCCTGCAACGCGTTCAGATGGAGAATTAAGCCGTCCGCTTTCACCAGTTCCACGGCGCGGCAGCATTCCTCGATCCCCATCCCCATGTTCAACTGAACGGCTCCGATATTCGAATAGATCGGCACCGTCGGCGCGATATCCCGAATCCGAAATGTGCCCGATAGTCTCGGGTTCTCCACCGCCGCCCGTACGGAGCCTACGCCCATCGCCCAGCCCCGCGCCTCCGCCACTGCGGCCAGTCGGCGGTTGATCGGGGCAGCTATACTACTGCCCCCGGTCATCGAGCTGATAAGGAAAGGCGTGCGAATCCGCTTGCCCAGCCATTCCGTCGCCAGATCGATCTCACGGAAATCCAGCTCGGGCATCGCCTGATGAAGAAAGCGGTAACGTTCGAGCCCCGTCGTGACTCCGATGCCATTTACCGCTTCCTCCAAACATATGCGAACATGCTCCGTCTTGCGCTGCTCGGTTGCTCCTCTAGGAGCTGGCTGCCGTTCCTCCATTGTGAACCTCCTTCATCGTCTTCGGCGATTTCCAGCATCATTAGCATAGCAAAACTGGACGCTGTCGTATACGTTCATCTATTTTAAAAAAAGGCCTCCGAACCAGGAAGGCTTCCCTTCCGGTTCAAAGACCTTACAGACTTGTGTTAGCGATTCAGCCAAGCCCTGTGCGCGAAGCCATCCAACTCGCGGCTACGGCATCTGGCATAACTCCGGCTGAGCGGAATCGGCCGCACCGGAACCCGAGTTTTCGCCGAAAATCTCCTTCTTCAGCCGGATGCCCGTCGGCGTCGCCGCCAGACCGCCAAGCGCCGTCTCCTTCATCGTCATCGGCATGCTTTGTCCAACGTGGAACATCGCTTCAATGACTTCATCACACGGAATGAGGCTCTCCACTCCGGCCAGTGCCATATCGGCTGCTACCATCGCATTGGATGCCCCCAAGGCGTTGCGCTTCACGCACGGCACCTCCACCAACCCGGCGACCGGGTCGCAGACAAGGCCGAGCATATTTTTTAGCGCGATCGCCATCGCATTCGCCGCCTGCTGCGGCGTGCCCCCGGCCAGCTCGGTTATGGCCGCCGCCGCCATGCCCGCCGCCGAGCCAACCTCAGCTTGGCAGCCGCCAGCCGCCCCGCTGATAGATGCATTGTTCGCCACCACGAGACCAAACGCGCCAGCCGTGAACAGAAATTCCACCATCTGCTCTCGTGTTGGGTTCAGCTTCTCCTTGAGCGCGAACAGCGTCCCGGGCACCACTCCTGCGGCGCCGGCCGTTGGCGTCGCACAGATAAGACCCATCGCCGCGTTCACTTCATTGGTCGCTATCGCCTTGCCGACCGCATCGAGCAGCGTGCGGCCGCTTAATGCTTTGCCGGAGGCGACATATTGCTGGACTTTCACGGCGTCTCCGCCCGTCAGGCCCGAGTGGGACTTCACGCCGGACAGCCCCCGTGCGACCGCCTGCTCCATCACATCGAGATTGCGCTCCATCTGGGCGACGACCGCCTCGCGCGTCATCCGCTTCACTTCCATCTCTTGCTCTATCATTATGTGCGCCAATTTGCACGATCGTTCCTCTGCGAGCGCAACCAGCTCAGCCACATTGCGGAACATATTTCATCACCTCTCCCTTAGATTGGACAGCGCATCAGTCTTCCATGCAGAGCACGCGGTTTACGCCGGAAAGTCCGCGAATCTGCCCGAACATTGCCTCATCGATCATTTCGTCGGTCTCAATCACCATCAGCGCCATTTTGCCCTTTTCCTTGCGGCTGACCTCCATATGGCCGATGTTGACCCTGGCCTCGCTCAAAATCCGCGTCACCCCCGCAATAACGCCATAGCGGTCATCATTCAAGATGAGGATGGCCGGACACTGGCCGGTCAGCTTCAGCTTAAAGCCGTTCAGCTCGACAATCTCCACCTTCCCGCCGCCGATCGAGATACCGGTCACTTCCATATCCTCCTGGTCATCCGACAGACGGATGCGGGCCGTGTTCGGATGCTCCGACACCACATCTTCGGCCGTTATCTCGACCGTCATCCCAGCGTCCTCCGCCAGTTGGAGCGACTGCGGAAGCCGGGCGTCATTCGTATCAAAATCGAGCAGACCGGCCACGAGCGCGACATCCGTCGCATGGCCTTTATAAGTCTCTGCGAAGGAGCCGTACAGGTAAATATGCACCTTCTTCGGCTGTCTCCCGAATATGCTGCGGGCCAGGCGGCCAATCTTGGCAGCGCCCGCCGTATGTGAACTGGACGGTCCGACCATAATCGGACCAATGATGTCAAACACGCTGCGATATTTCACCGCTGTTCCTCCTTCTATGCGTATCCATAATCGAATCCGGCTCCGCACGCCATACGATAGAATACACGGCAGTGGACGTGTTCTATCGGGCAAATGTTAAAATGAAAGCACTTTAACCACCATCCTACCAATCCGGCAGCCAGAGGGCAAGCCCTTTTTCCGGCTTTATGTCTGTCTAGAGGGGATTTCGACATAAAAAAGACGATTTGCACGAACCAAAGCAGTTCGATTTAGGGGCTGATTAGGTACAGATGGACGACAGGAGCGGCGCCCGCCAATCGCGGCCCCACCGGGCTTCCGTCTCTGCCTACAGCAGTGGCGAGAACAAGCGGGCTGCTGACTCGAGGAAGCGGGTAATGACTTTTTTGTTGGCAAATTGGTCGTCCGAGATCGGCACGGCCGATTCCAAATCCTGCTCGAATTCCCGGCTCAGCCGTTCAACGCTCTCTGTACGGATAAGCAGTGCATTTACCTCGAAGTTAAGGTAGAAGCTGCGCATGTCCATGTTCGCAGTGCCGATCGTCGCTACTTCGCCGTCCACGATGATGAGCTTCGAATGGAGAAAGCCTTTTTCATATTCGTAGATTTGAACGCCAACCTCCAACAGACCAAGAAAATAGGAATGGGAGGCTAGAAACGGCAGCCATTTATCAGGCTTGCCCGGGAACAACAGCTTCACCTCGATGCCGCTCAAGGCCGCTACCCGCAGCGCGGTAAAAATATCCTCATCCGGAATGAAATACGGAGTCGCTATCCAGATCGAGCGTCGGGCCGAGGTCAGCATGGCAAAAAATAGGTTCTTCATCGTCTTGAATTCCTGATGTGGCCCGCTCGCGATCATCTGCACCGCGCCCACCGTGGCCTCTATCGGCTCAGGCTGGAGGTATTTCGTCCCATTGAGCGTGTCTCCGCTTGTATGGGCCCAGTCCTGCAGGAAAATGATCTGCAGCGTCCGCACCGCGTCGCCGCGCACGATCATGTGCGTATCCCGCCAGAAGCCGTACGTCTTATTGCGGCTCAAATATTCATCCCCAACATTGAGGCCGCCCATAAACGCCACATTGCCGTCGACGACAACGATCTTGCGGTGGTTCCGGTAATTGACCCGATTGGAGAAGATCGGGAACTTCACATGGCCGAAGACGGCCACCTGCACGCCGGCATTCCGAAGCTCCTGCAGGAAGGCTTTGCGCAGTTGCATGCTCCCGACCGCATCGATCATGAACCGGACCTCGACGCCGGCCCGGGCCTTGTCCATCAAAATCTGGGCAATGCGGCTTCCGATGTCGTCATCGCGGTATATGTAATATTCCATATGAATATGGTGCTCGGCCTGCTTCAGCTCTGCAAGCAATGCCCCGAACGTCTCTTTACCGTTATTCAGAATGCGCGTATCCGACGCAAACGAAATCGGACACTTGCTGATGCGGCTGGTTAGACGGAGCAGATGGCGCTGATCCGACGTCATGGGAGCCAGCGCCTCCTCCCGGATCTGCTTCGACTCCTTCTCTACGAAGGTATAGGTGCACTTGTCCTGCTGCGCTTTCCGGGTATACCGGCGACGCTTGCGGTAATTTTGGCCGAACAAGAGATAAAAGATGAAGCCGACGACAGGCACCACCGCCAGCACCAATATCCAAGCGACCGTGCTGGAAGGATGCCGGTTCTCCATAAAAATGATAATCGCCACCGATACAACAGCGAGCGTCATCATCATGCTCAGCGCCGTCGTGATATTTTGGCCAATCGTGCCATTCACATAATAACCAAATGCGAGGAACAAGATAAGAAACAATCCGACTTGCAGCGCTCTTCTCATGACGAGGCCCCCATTCACGCCATAACGGCGCGCTTCTCTCATAGGAATTTTTTGAAACATTGTGCCCGGCATGGGCCGCCATTTCCTCTTTTCCCTATTATATTCGGCAAGCGCTCGCTTAAATATGGGGGTGACATCCATGGAAATCTATAAAAAAGGCCTTTCCGCAGAAAGATCGTTTGTATCTGAATCAGTTCCAGTTCCTTGACCTGGTTCTGTATCTTGGCGGTACTTCCTGCGTGCCGCTGCTTACGCCGTCTCCCCGGCCTGCTCAGCCTCACTGCCCATGAACTCCACCAACAGCCGCCCGATCGCGCAGTAGAGCGGATGATCCGCATGCCGGGCCAAGTCTTCACCGAAGCGCGGAGCCCAACGCGTCAAATGATCCAGCACGAAGCGCCGCTGTCCGTCCATGTAACGGTGGTAACGCTCTGCGGTCATGACATTGTCGAGCATTTTGCCAATCAGGACGGCCATAAATTCCAGCTCGATGGCGATATGATCATCCGGCTCGCCGTTCATCTTCTTGAAGTAGAGGCTGAATTCGGCATAATGCTGCCTTACAATCTGAGCGTAGCTCTGCGGCAGCTTCTGTTCGTTGGCCCGGTACATCGTCTCACAAGGCGCGACAGGAAGTTGTCCCGAGCTTCCAAATAAGCGGCAATAGTCATCGCGCAAGGAAGAGAATATAGCGTACATTTGGCTTACCGACAAATTTTCCAACAACGCGTACAGGTCGCAGGCAGCCCCGGAATGGCGGCATAACCGCTTCATCCCTTCATGATTGCGCCATGACATCAAGATATCGAGCGTTGGCATATGACCCAAGTAGTCCGCCAGCAATTGATATGCCGCCATCCGCGTCTCCAGCCGTTCAACGGTCTCTTCATTCCACTGTGCCGGTCGATCTGCCGCTAACAACATGGCCTGTCCCCTCCATATGATGATGAATTCCCTTGCTTACCCATTATTGTCCCCTATCGGGAATTGGAAAGCTGTGACAAAATACAACTATTTCGTGCTTGAAAGCGGCGTGTGTGAATCTTGTGTGAACAGCGGCTCGCTGTACGCTTCGATTTGAGTCAACAAAAAAAGGGCCGCGCATAGCAGCCCTCTACTTCATCACCTGCAAATGTTTAGATCTCGGTTTTCTTTTTGTACAAAAACGGTTTCCCTTTATGGTCGCTGTTTATGTAATCCTATGTTCCTCATCCCGACTTGCAAGAGTCAGGCATTAGCGCTATGCATGCCATGGTCGTCGTACCTTCCGGACACCTACCGCATGAACGAATCTGCATTCATCATATACGTATACGTGCCCCATTCTGGCTGGCTAGGCGGGGTCTATTTGTCGTTCACAGTATCACCACCCACTACGATAGCCCCAGCTTAACTATTCAACGAAGACCAAAACTCTTCGAATTTATCTTCTATGTATTCGCAAATCAGCTCATCTGCTCCATCTTCTGCTTCATCCTCAAGAAACTCTTCATCTTCTAACCATTGATAGTAATGTTGCAATTCATGAGCTAAACTATGCAAAATCATTAAAATAGCATCTCTACGGCCATGTTCTTTTTCTAAGTCATAAAAATCACCGGTAGCAATTCGAATACGAGGTTCATCTTCTCTTTTACATAAACAGGCACTCTTTTAGGAAAATGATAATGACATCGTAACCATTTCGCAAAATGAACAAATGCTTTTTTTAAAACAACATCTACACCTTTATCAGAACGTATTCGTAATCCAGTTCTTTCTTCCAAAGTTTTTTAAACCCCTTCTATTTCTTCCCGCCCTTATGTTTTGGGCTAGGCGTATGCTTTTTCATAGGACGATTTGAATCTTTATTCGAACGACTTTTCCATTTTGAATTAGATCTTTGCTTTGTGTTCATTTCTCGACCTTGTTGCTTTCTATTAGGTTTTCCAATCGGGACTCCTCTTGACTCCATTAACGTAACACCAGTAGCTACGGTAAGGCCTGTGGTGATGATTTCAGCAACGCCCCATGCTAACGGAATGACAAACCCAAATCGCTTTTGTCTATTCCTTTCTGTTGGCTGTTCCAACCAAGATAACACGGTTCCGATAGAAACGTCGTATTCGTTAAACACGGTTTGACCTGTGTGCTTGTCTACGACCCGAATGTCAACCGTTCGAGGAGTTTCATGGTACTTTACATAGGTAGTGTAGTCCTCTTTGCTGATTCTGATATGTTTCTCATGAGCAACGGAATAGGAATGCTCAACTCCAACTTGCCCTGGGGAAGCATTAGAAACACCTGCCAACGATACAACCAATGAACATACTACCACAATTGACAACAACTTTTTAAGTATTTTCATCCTGTACCCTCCTAAAAATTTCAAGTTTCTTATTATAACATATATTACCATGCAAAAAATGGAGGTCAACTGCTGTATAACTCCGCTCCGGCCTCGCCGTCTGCAATTATCATATAAGCAGCGATATCGGCCAACATGGTACTTTTCCCATTCTATAGCTCCAATACAACTGGCTTACTTGCCCCATTCCCCTTTCGGATGATGAGCGGCTCGCTGTACGCTTCGATTTAAGTCAACAAAAAAGGGCCACGCATAGCAGCCCCTACTTCATCACCATAAAAAGCGGATAAACGCGTGTCGTAATGCCTGTAGATCGCAATGGTAGGCTCGCATACGTCCGTTTAAGGCATCAACCGACTGTGGTACCTTTTCCCAACTTGGGTTTGACCATCGCTCTCCTCGTTGAAATGTTGCTTCACGGTTATTCCTGAAAAACATCCCTTTTTTTCTTGTGAGTATATGGTATATTTACGTACATACAGCTTTGATAATACATCTAAAGAAAAAATAATAATGCGTTTGCTCAAGAAGTACCTGCAACAAAAGCTTCTGGAAAATCAGTTCAAACGAATGGGGAAGGAGAACGAGTAGCTTTCCCTAACAAAGAAAAATTGAAAGAAATACATCACCAAATGATTGATAGTATGATGAAAGACATTACAGAAACTTCTGAAATAAACAAAAGAGTAAAACGAAAAGTTCTAACAGATACAGGAGAACAATGGCGTACAGCGCGAGTCGGACAAAAGTTTACGAATGAGGCTCAATATTTTATATCTCCAGGATTAGATGTGATGAATCTTCAAACGGATTATAAAATTTACAGGAGACAGGCAGAAATAATCTCTACAAGTACTGCAGGAACCAAATCAGTGTGGCCAATAAATTTTTTGTCTCAAGAAAGCTCTATTGTAAGTAATAATGATAGAACCGTTTCTTCACGTGCCCAATTTACTGTTGCTATTACTGTTGCAGGAAAAGGAATAGGAGAAATAAGTAATCGTACTTATACGATTACTACTACCATTAAGGTTAAATATGCAGGAGACGGAGTTATTCATTTTACTGCACGCTCCGTAGTTCACAGTTAAAAAATAAAATAGAGTAGCACTGATGTGCTACTCTATTTTATTTAATTTCTTTTGTAGTTCAATCAAATCAACTTCTAATTTAGTAACTGTACATGCCAATAAACACTTCAAGAAAATGTAAACCAAAAAAACTGACAGTATCCCTATGCAGCTCTAAGCTGTGTTTGAATTTG
>NZ_BALG01000030.1 GCF_000315235.1 Paenibacillus popilliae ATCC 14706
CGATGCTGTACCGTGATGATTATTATAATCGGGATTCGGAAAAGAAGAACACTCTTGAAGTGAACTTTACCAAGCAAAGAAACGGGAAACTGGGAACGGTGGAGTTGTTCTATGACCGAAACTGTCAACGAATCTATGAACTTAACAGATACTATTGAGCTAATCAACCGTTATCAGGAGATATTCAGCCGCCAAGTGAAACAGGCTTATCAACTCGGAGAACTGGACGAAGCCGCATACAGGAAGTTCATGAGCGAATCCTGCTTGTTAGAGGATATTGACGAGATAAACGGCCATTTCTATGACATGTTCGGCCAATTGGTTGATTATCTTCAAGATCGACTGTCAGAAAGAATTATTAAAGAGGCCGAGTTCATAGAGAACATTGGCAAGGATAACCCTAAGTATAAGGAGGCCATGCAAAAATACGATGTCCTGTGCAACCAGCTCCGGGCGAGCGTCGAGAGGGGCAGGGAGCGGGAGAATAACGAATGAATGCACATGCAAACGGAATTGGGTAGCCTAGCGATTTAAAATT
>NZ_BALG01000029.1 GCF_000315235.1 Paenibacillus popilliae ATCC 14706
AGCGCAGGCTAAGGCTAACCAAGCGGAGGCTAATGCCAAGGAGTATGCAAATAAAAAGGTAGCTAGCATCCATGTGCCCGTAAAATCAGTCAACGGCAAGACGGGAGATGTTAGACTGACTGCGGCGGATGTCGGAGCCGAAACCCCATCGGGAGCGCAGGCTAAGGCCAACCAAGCCGAAGCCAGTGCCAAATCATATGTGGGTAGTTTGCCATGGCAAAGAGTTAGGGTTACCGCTGATGACGGTGCAGCAATTGATATTTCAGGTCGTGACCTAAACACTATAGTAAAAACTGGTTTTTATAAGGGTGCGAATCTAGGTAATGCGCCTAGTCCACTGCTCCTGCGTGATGGTTGGGGTTACGTGGAGGTCATTGCGCATAACCCCGAATGGGTACTACAAAAGGTTTACGGTTTATATGCAAACCAATTTTATATGCGCAGACTTACAAATACAGGCTGGACTCCCTGGACGCAAGACCTTTATACATGGCAAAAAGTCAGAGTAACCGCTGACGATGGCAATGCTACCATGACAGGAGATTTAAATGCCGACTTACCAACAGGTTGGTATATGGGGCCAGATATGGCTAACGCACCAAGCAAGGGATGGTATTATGTAGAGGTGATCCGCCATAATCATCTGTATTGTATACAAAATGCTTACGCTTTTGGCGGCGGCCATAGCCACTATCAGCGTAAAAAAGATGGTGGCAATTGGTTACCATGGCAAAACATAATATCGGAGCTTGACCAAGTAAAGCAATCTGGCGTTAATGCCAAGCAAGGCTTGGTGGACGCGCTTAACGCCATTGGGATTGCCGCGTCCACGAATGATAACTTTGCCACGCTTGCTGCAAAAGTACGCCAAGCAAATTATATTAGGTCGGCTATAGTTAGCTTAACGTATAGGGACACACCCACTGCGCCTTATTATAAAAGCTTTTTCGATATGCCGTCAGGAACAACTAAATTTTTCTACACCACGTCAGGTTCTACGCATATCAGCGGTATAGGCACTACCAAAATAATAGCTCTATGGGATGCATTCGGCGGTCGGATAGACCTTGCAAGATCGGACCCAGATGAGGGCATAGAGTTGATAAGCGCCCAAATTGATTTAAAATCTGGAACATCTAGAGCGGCATTCCAGAGAACAGACGAGTCGAGATATTATACAACGGACGTTAAAGGTACATTAAATCCTGCTGGAGGTATAAGCTTTGGCGCATACATTCATGGCTCTGGCCATGAAGTTTCCATGAGTTTCAATGGTTTAGTCCAATACGCTTAAGGAGGAGAGCTGCATGTACGTAATTTACGAAGAAACACCGCAAGGCAAGGTTGTTACAACGGTTTACATGAACCCAGAACCAGAGCGGATGCAAGCACAGGGAGTCGAGATTGATGGCGAGCTGCCGAAGCCGGACGACATCCCTGGTATGCGTCCAGTTTTAAAACTGAAGCTCGAAGAGAAAGAACTTTATTACGACTACGAAAGACCAAACACCGTTGAAAGTCGTGTTCAAGTGCTACAAGAAGAAAACGAAGAACTGCGCAAACAGATTGAATCAATGCAACTCGCCGTTATGGGTATGATGGGTGGAGGTAATGTCTAATGAAGAGTCTGTTTTATGCTTTCCTTGTGGATTGCTACCGTAAAAGATTTGCCGACGAAGAAAAGCTGAAGTCATTCGTGCCGAAGTACATTTCGACTGAAGAATGCAAGGCAATCATAGAAACGAAGGATTAAGGCGCTGCCGCATTAGGTGGCGCTATTTTACGCCCTCTGGATACCCAGGGGGCTATTTAATCGAGGGGTGATCAAGGGTGGACGGAGTACAAACGGAGATGCTGCAGCGTATCACGAGAGTTGAGACAAAGGTTGATAACATGGACGAAAAGTTGGATAGGGCGATCCTAGCCAACGAGACGGCCACGGCGGCGCTACATTCCGCCGAATCCGCACATGACCGACTAGATAGAATCGAAGATAACCAAAAATGGCTCTGGCGTACAATGAGGCCACTGAAAAAGTCCTTCTCATGAAAAAAGGTACGGCTCCTCAAGAAAATTGAGGAGCCGTACCTTTTTTCGTTTATAATTAATGCAT
>NZ_BALG01000028.1 GCF_000315235.1 Paenibacillus popilliae ATCC 14706
TTCAGTTTTCAAAGAACAATCCAGCAACCAACTTCGTCAGTAAGCTGCTTTCTTTTCTTCACCGCGTTCAGCGGCGACTTTTATAATATATCATGTTTTCGATTCAGCGTCAAGCACTTATTGAAATCTTTTTTCGCTTCATGCGGCTGATGCCGCTCTGTCGAAGACAGGAATATAAATATATCACGCTCTTATTAGAAAAGCAACCCCTAAAGCTATTATTTATCTCCACGCACTACGACACCTTGAAAATGAACATCTGGCGAAAGCTCTGTCCCAGTTAGCCTATTGTTTTCACCACAACAACAGGTAACACCCATCCATCTAACTCTTCATAGAACAGGGGGATATTACCTGTTGCTGTTAAGTGGCAGTCTGTTAGCCGTTAATCCACGGTATTCCTTGCGAACGCTGCTTCCTATTCGAGGCTTTGGCCTTTTCTCCGCTACGGAGACTCTTCTTTCCGGAAACGCTGCGAATCGTCGCTTTCTTCTCCTTATCACTTGTATTCTCGGTTCTTTCTTCCGGTTCGCCATTCGTCTCGGCGGAAGAGGCAGTTGCCGTCTCCGCTTCGGGCTTCTCTTCGTACTGATGACCACCGCACTCACATGACTTTCCTTTTTCCCAACCCTCCTTCTTCCAGTGGTGTTGAGGCATGCCCCAGTACGGTTCCCGATTATGCCAACCCGCTTCCGGCGAGACATGGGCCGGAAAAGTCTGGTGCATTCCCGGATATACATGGCTGGAATGAGAATGCCATTCTCCATGTCCGCTCATCCCGTGATTTGGATGCCATTTCCCGTGCTCGCCCATCTCGTGATGCGGATGCCATTCTCCATGTCCGCTCATCCCGTGATGCGGATGCCATTTCCCGTGTTCACCCATCCCGTGATGCGGATGCCATTTCCCGTGTTTACCCATCCCGTGATGCTCCGGCATGGAAGGCGGCCATTCGGTCGGAGTCGGGTCCCCCGGTGCGGCTGGGGAGACAAATACAGGCTGCGCCAAAGTATGCGAATACGGTATTAGCGGATACCCGCCTCCGCAACCATGTGGCGGTTGCATGACAGGAGACATCTCCCATGACGGATCGCCGACATAGGTCGGTCCCCCCCCCGAAGGAGCGACAACCTCTGCAGCCGGTACCAGATACTGGGAGAATGGATGGTGGTAGTGAGGTTCTCCCCAGCCGTTAGATATATCTTTGACCGGTGCATACGTTTCAGGGCAGGAGTAAAATGGCATAGCCTTTTCCTCCATGTAGGGAAGTATTGCGGGAGGCTCTGGGCATTCCAGTACCGGCGGGGCCGGAATCGGCAGCGTTGGCGCTGAAGGACAAATCGGATATTCATGATTCGGTTTTTCCGGCTTATCATACTCCACTTTTTCCATTTCAAATTCGAACTCATACTTCGGCAGAGTAATCTCGACCTTCGGCTTCGTCATTTCTGGCTTTGGCTTGGTCAGTTCCGCTTCCGGTGGCGTGATTTCCGCTTTTGGCTTCGGCGCAGTCATCTCGCCTTTGTTGTTATTGATCGGCATAGTCTCCGATGAAGGCGGCATCATTCCCGATACCTTCGGAATATTAACAACTTGCCCAACCACAAGAACATTGGGATTTTTCAATTGCGGATTCGCTTCAATCATCTCTTGCAAAGGAACGCCCCATGCCTTCGACAGCTTCCACAATGTATCCCCTTCCTTGACCACATGCTTATGCACAATTTCGTGCCCTGTTTGCGGGTGGCTGGAGGAAGGGACTTTAATCTTCATCCCGACATCGATCTTATTCGGGTCTTGCAACTGCGGGTTCATCTTGAGTAATTTTTCTAACGGAACATCATATTTTTGTGAAATGGAATATAACGACTCGCCGTTCTTGACAATATGGATTTTCACGTATTGTAACCTCCCAAACGTTCATCATCCTCTGTGCTACGGGACACTTGCCCCAGGATCAATTACTACATCCTATGCAGATGATGGGCGTTTGACATCCCCTCATACAAAAAAATCCTCCCCATGTTCAGGAAGGAGTTGTCTGTCGCGAACTGCTCGACAATAATAATGACACTCGCCTGCGGGCAGCGGCGCGGATCGAGGCCGAGATTCACGGCTTCGCGGGAGACGATAATCCGGAAATAGCCGTCACGCAACGCGTTGCGCCGAATCGTCTCCACCATGACATATTGTACGTTCAAGTATTTCCATTGCGACGACGTATCAAAAGCACCTATATCAATTGGCCCTACTCGTGTACAGCTTGTTCATATGCATAGCTTGGATAAGATCCAAGGATGCGAACCTGGCAGCCGATCGCTTCAATTTCCGCGAGAGCGGAAGGCAATAGAACCGTGTTCAGTCCCATTTCCACGTCAATATAGAAATAATAGTTGCCCAGTCGGCGCTTCGTCGGACGCGATTCAATCCGCGACAAGTTGATGCGCCGCCACGCAAAGGCGGACAATACCTGGTGCAGTGCACCCGGGTAATCCTCTGGCAACGTGACCAGAATCGTCGCCTTCGGTTCGCTGGAACGCTCTAGGTTCAGTGGCTCCTTGCCGATAAGGACGAACCTCGTGTAGTTATGATGATGGTCCGTTACTTCCGGTGCCAGTACATCGAGGCCATGGGTACGAGCCCCCAGGGCAGTTCCAATCGCCACCCAACCGCTGCCGGGATGCTGCTTGACCTTATGAACGGCTTCGGCGGTGCTGCCCGTATGCTCCAGCTCGGCATACGGCAGATACGTACGGATGAAGTTCATGCATTGCGCCATTGCAACCGGGTGAGACATGATCTTGACGACCCGGGACCAGTCTCCTTCGATTTCCGCGTGGCATCCAATCATATTTTGGATGGACGGATAGACCCATTCCGCCTGGAACGGAATGTCCACCTCATGAACAATCCAGTCCATATGCAGATTCACCGAGCCCTCGATCGTATTCTCGATTGGGATGACGCTATAATCTGTCTTGCCCCGAGCGGTCGACAAGAACACGTCTGATATCAAGGCATAATGATCAAGCTGATGGTGCTCCCCGACGAGATGGACCGCAGCCTCATGCGACACGGAACCTTCAGGCAAAAGCGCAATTCTAGCCATAATAAGTTAACTCCTTCTATCGTGATGAATCAACACGTTCGGCGACGACCGCCGCCATATCATCCCATACTCCGCAGCACACGGCTCCTTCCTTGCTTATCCTTAGCGGCATAACCCGGGACTCGACCCCGTGATCGCGAAGCGCTTGCTTCATATATACTTGCAATGAATCGTGCTCGTCCCGGTTGTCCACGAAGGCGAGAAGCGTCGGACCCGCGCCGCTCAGCGCCACGCCCAGCGCTCCGTGCCGGACCGCCTCCTCCAATATACCGGGCATCCCCGGGACGAGCGATGCCCGGTACGGCTGATGCAGCCGGTCTTGCATCGCTTCCGCCAGCAGCTCCGTGCGTCCGCTGGCCAAGGCCGCGACGAGAACGGAAGAGCGACTGAGATTGTATATCGCATCCGCCATGCCGATGCGCTCCGGCAGCACATGCCGCGCCTTCTTCGTCTCGAGCTCGAACTGGGGAATGGCCACGACCGTACCGAGGCCGGCTGGCGGATCGAGCCGAATATGGCATGCCTGCTTACCATCCCACATGGCCACGAGAATTCCGCCGAATAGAGAGGCCCCCACATTATCCGGATGGCACTCGATTGCCGTCGCCATATCGAACAACCGTTGATCCGTCAACGGCTGCCCGATGAGCCAATTGGCGGCGACAAGCCCGCCGATCAAGGCGGAGGCGCTGCTGCCAAGGCCGCGCGTCAACGGGATCTCGCTATAGATGTCAAGGGCGAGCGGACGCTCCTCTGCTCCCGCTTCCCGGAATACCGCTTGAGCCGTCCGATAGATCAGATTGCGATCATCGACAGGGAGGCCGTGAAGCTCCGATCCGTGAAGGCGAATCTCCATCTGCTCCGCCGGCTTCATCGCGACCCACAAATGGAGCTCAAGCGCCATGCCTAGCGTATCGAACCCGGGGCCAAGATTGGCCGTGCTGGCAGGCACGCGCACGAGCACGCCCTCTTCCTTCCACATTATTGTTCACCCTCCAGCTGGCGAATTGCCAACATGACCGCTTCCTCCGTGTCCGGCACGACGAGCGGCTCCTTCGCCGCCGTCTGGATGGCGATATTCGGATCCTTCAGCCCATGTCCGGTTAGCACACATATGACCGATTCGCCTCCGGTGAAGTAACCTTCCCGGTGCAACTTCAGCACGCCAGCCACCGAAGCCGCCGAGGCCGGTTCGGCAAAGACGCCTTCTCTCGCCGCCAACAGCTGGTACGCTTCGATAATTTGATCGTCGGTCACGTAATTTATTTGACCGCCGGATTGCTCGGCCGCCTCGACAGCGGTCTTCCAGCTTGCCGGATTACCGATGCGGATGGCGGTCGCCAACGTTTCCGGATTCGGAATCGGCTCGCCCTTGACAATCGCCATGGCTCCTTCCGCTTCAAAGCCGACCATCTTTGGCAGACGGTCCGTTTGGCCTGCCGCATGATACTCCTTAAATCCTTTCCAGTAAGCGGAAATATTACCCGCATTGCCAACGGGAATGGCGAGCACGTCCGGCACAGCCCCCAATTGATCACATACCTCGAAGGCGGCTGTCTTCTGTCCCTCAATCCGGTACGGGTTGACCGAATTGACGAGCGCAATCGGGTGCTTGGCCGTAATCTCGCGCACGATCTCCAGCGCCCGGTCGAAGTTGCCCTCGATCGCAATCACCTTCGCCCCGTAGATCATCGCTTGAGCCAGCTTGCCAAGCGCAATATTATTGTTCGGGATCAGCACGATGCAGTTGAGGCCGCCTCTGGCGGCATAGGCGGCCGCGGCCGCGGCGGTGTTGCCGGTCGAGGCGCACATAATCGTGCGGCTCCCTTCTTCCATCGCCTTCGCTACGGCCATGACCATGCCGCGATCCTTGAAAGATCCGGTCGGATTCAAGCCTTCATATTTCAAATATAGATCCAGCCCAAGCTCCTCGGACAGGCGTTCCGCCCGGATAAGCGGCGTGTTGCCTTCCTGCAGCGTCAGCATGGGTGTATTTTCGTTAACTGGCAAATAGCGCTTGTAGGTCTTCAGCAATCCCATATATCTCATTTCTGTTCCCCCTCTTTGCTGTATGGATTCAACTGATTTATGCGGAGCTGCTCGATCAATCTTCGACTCGATAAGCGCTCTTCATCGACTTGATGACGGACAGATGCTCGAAATGTGCAAACACCTTATTCATGCTCGCCCGGCTGGCGTAATGCGTAATAATGATAATCTCGGCATCCGGGTTGTTCGGATTCGGCTGCTGTACAACCGAATCAAGGCTCACATCGCACTCGGCGAAGATTTGCGTAATTTGCGCAAGCACCCCTGCCTTGTCTTCGACGTGAAGCAGGACGAAGTTTTTATACGTAATCTGCTCGTCGGATTTAAGCTTCTTCTCCTTGTACGGAGTCAAGGCGCGCTGTCCGTTGACGCCGAGTTTCATATTCTTAATGACCGCGACCAGATCCGCCACGATCGAGGTGGCCGTCGGCATCTCGCCGGCACCCGGGCCGTAGAACATCGTCTCGCCTACGGCTTCCCCGTACACATAGACCGCATTGAACACGCCGTTCACCGAAGCGAGCGGATGTGCCGTGCTGACCATTGTCGGCTGCACGACGACACTGATCTGGTTATCCTTCCGTTCGGCGATGCCAAGCAGCTTCATTTCATAGCCCAGCTTTTTGGCAAAAGCGATATCTTCCTTCTTAATCCGAGAGATGCCGCGTACTTCTACGTCTTCCAGGGAGACGTCCGCATGAAAGCCGAGCGTCGCGAGTATCGCCATCTTACGCGCCGCGTCCAGCCCTTCCACATCCGAGGTCGGATCCGATTCGGCGTAGCCAAGCTGCTGTGCTTCCCGCAGCACCTCTTCGTAGCCAGCCCCTTCCTGGCTCATTTTCGATAAAATATAATTGGTCGTCCCGTTGACGATGCCCATTATCTTCGTAATCCGGTCGGAAGAGAAGCTTTCCATCAACGTGCGGATGATCGGAATGCCACCGGCGACGCTCGCTTCATACAACACATCGCAGCACTTTTCCTTCGCCTTTGCCTTGATATCCCGCCCGTGAAGCGCGATCAGATCCTTGTTCGCAGTAACGACATGTTTGCCCCGATCCAACGCTTCCATAAGATACTCCTTGGTCGGCTCAATACCGCCCATCACTTCAACGACCACGTCGATCTCCGGATTGCCGATAATATCCCAGGCATTTTCCGTAAGCAAATGATCCGGCACTTGAATGCTGCGGGACTTGTTCATATCCTTGACAAGCACTTTTACGATCTGAATCGGCGACCCGACCTGGCTGGCCAGATCCTCCTGATGCCCTTCAACAATCCGAACGACACCCGTACCTACAGTGCCCAGCCCCAATAGTCCTACTTTGATTGACTTCATCTCGTTCCTCCCCTTTCGCTTGACGCGATTTGTCTATATGTAAAAAAAGAAACCGTCTTTCCGCAGCCTTCACTCCTACCCGACATTCGCTGCTGCGCCGACAACCGAATCGCCTTATCCTTGCCCGATGACCTGCACCCGCTTCACACCCGAAATGTCGCGCAGCGTCTCAAGCATCATGCTGAACGGTTCGGCAATCAGGGATGTCTCCACCGAGAGAACAACGTTCGCCATGCCCTGAAGCGGAATCGTCTGGTGGATCGTGAGCACATTGCCCTCGAACGCAGCCACCGAACTGAGCACCTTAGAAAGGATACCTGATCGGTGCTCCAAATCAAGTGAAATCGTCACGATGCGCTCTCGCTCCAACTGGTTCAGGGGAAAGATGCCGTTTTTATATTTATAGAACGCGCTGCGGCTCAGCTCGACCCGCTCCGCAGCCTCGTGAACGGTCTTGACCTCTCCCGAGGCAAGTAGTTGCTTCGCCCGTACTGTCTTCACCACCGCATCCGGCAAAATATCTTCCCGTACCAAGTAGTATCGCTCTACCATGAGCAGTCCTCCGTAAAAAGACTTTTGTTTTCCTATAGGGGACATTATAGCGGATTCATATGCCGATTGGCAATAGGAGATTCAGATGTTTCGTTGTTGCTTCCGATTCCAGGAGCGACCCAGCCGGAATCGATCCGCGACAGCGCTCAGGCGGTCCGGCTTCGCCTCACTCAAGCAGATCTCGCGAAGTTGGATGTGCATGATACCCCTTTGCCGGCGTAGGGATGACAACGAGAAGACCGCATGCCTTATCAAGGACATGCGGTCTCCTTATGACATCAGTAATAGCTGCTGCCTTCAACGAATTCGAATTCGAAGTCGCCGATCCGGATGATGGTGCCGTCCTCTGCGCCGCGCTTGCGAAGTTCCTCGTCTACCCCCATCCGGCGAAGCGTGCGCGCGAACCGGAGAATCGCATCATGCGATGTCATTTGCATCCGCTTCAGCATACCTTCAATCGCCTCGCTCTCGATGACGAACGTGTCATTCTCCCGCCGAATCGTGAAGGAAGGCTTCTCTTCTTTCTTCTTGTAGCGGTAGATTTTGCGCTCCTCAACGTCTGCGACCACTTCGACATGCGTCTCGGGAAGACGTTCCAGCATGTCCATGGCCTTATAGAGCAGTTCCTGAACTCCCTGCTTGGTTAAGGAGGAGATCGGCATGATCTCAATCTCGTCTCCCTTCAGCGCCCGTACCTGCTCGCGGAATGCTTCCAGATTGTCCCCCACCTGAGGCATATCCATCTTGTTGGCCGCCACGATCTGCGGTCGTTCCGCCAGCTTCTCATTATATTGACTCAGCTCATCGTTAATTTTGACCCAATCGTCGAATGGATCGCGCCCTTCGGTTCCCGCCATATCCACGACGTGGATAATCATCCGGGTACGTTCAATATGGCGCAGAAATTCATGCCCCAATCCGACTCCTTCGTGGGCTCCCTCGATCAGGCCCGGCAGGTCAGCCATGACGAAGCTTCGTCCGTCCCCGATGTCAACGACACCCAGATTCGGGGTAATCGTCGTGAAATGATAGTCGCCGATCTTCGGCTTCGCCGCTGAGACGACAGATAGCAACGTCGATTTGCCGACGCTCGGGAATCCGACTAGGCCGACATCCGCCATCACCTTCAGCTCAAGCACGACCCAGCGCTCCTGGCCTTCCTCCCCATGCTCCGCCAGCTCCGGCGCCGGGTTCGCCGGGGTCGCGAAGCGCATATTTCCTCTGCCACCGCGGCCACCCTTGGCGACGACCACCTCTTGCCCATGACGGGTCAGATCGGCGACAATCTCCTGCGTATCGTCGTCGATGACGACCGTTCCCGGCGGAACCCGAACGATCATATGCTCCGCGTTGGCGCCGTGCTGGCTCTTGTTCCTCCCCTTCTCCCCACGGCTCGCCTTGAAGTGCTTCTGGTAGCGGAAGTCGACCAGTGTGCGCAGGCCCTCGTCCACGCGGAAAATGACGTCGCCGCCATTCCCTCCATCGCCGCCGGCCGGTCCGCCCATCGCGACATACTTCTCCCGGCGAAACGCCACGAGACCGTCGCCGCCGTCGCCGCCTTTTATATATATTTTCGTCTTATCTACAAACATGCTGTCACCCCGTTATGCGTTGCAAGGCACGACAATGCGGTAGGCTTCGTGCTCTTCGTTCTGCTGCGCTGACGATTGCTCCAGCTTCAGGCCGCCTACAGACGCGATATACTTCAATTTGGATTCCACTTCATCCGGATTCAATAAGTTGCCTTCGTATTGATAGAGAATGACAAGTCGGCCGTCCTCCTTGGCAAATTTGACGCTTAGCGGATTTATCCCGTCATTTTGCACCTTCGCCGCAAAGTGGAAAGCTTGAACCGAAGCAATGACCGCCTCGGCTAACTTGCACGTATCGATGGACAAGTTCATCCGGTTCAATTCAACCGGTTCCGGTATCGCAATGTGGAGCGGCATCAAGCTGCCGGATAACCGCTGCTGCATCAGGAACATGACCAGCTCCGGCACGCCAAGCTTAGCAATCCGGCTCTCCTCCGCCATGCGCCCTTTTATAGTCTCTACACATTCCGGTAATTTATCGAACTTCTTCAATCGAACATAACCATACATCAATTGCAGATCATTCATCCAGTCATGGCGCTGATGGTTCATTAGCTCGAGGGCAGATGTTGCCAGCGAACACTCCGCACGCTGCCGCCGCATCTGCTCTTCTCGGTACAACAAGAACCCCCACAAGCTCAGCATCACCGCCATGACGAGAATCAGCACGAATCTCCAAGTGAATGATAAAGGCCATCCAATGACAGTAACGGCACATGCGGCCGCTGCCGTGATGCAACCTCCTAGCTTCCATCGCAAACAATTCATATTCCGGCTCCCCGTTCGTCATTCCATTCTTCCATTTATGTACAGACTCCCCAATTTTCAGTATATCATGTAGAAGGAAGGGCGTCCAAGAAAAATGATCCGTAGCCGGGTAAAAAAAACCCCCGGCACTAGCCGAGGGTTTCTTCTATCGTCTTAGTTCTCCACAGCTGCTGCAACAGGTGCAGCTTCCACCGGGTAGACGCTCACTTTTTTACGGTCGCGACCCCATCGTTCGAACTTCACGACGCCTTCCACTTTTGCGAACAGTGTGTCATCTTTACCGATGCCCACGTTGTTGCCTGGATGGACCTTCGTGCCGCGTTGGCGGACCAAGATGCTGCCGGCTGTAACCACTTGGCCGTCTGCGCGCTTCACGCCAAGACGCTTGGAAATACTGTCACGGCCGTTCTTCGTGGAGCCTACACCCTTCTTGGATGCGAACAACTGAAGATTCAGTTTCAACATGTTGTCTACCTCCTTTATGTCGTTATAAGTTCTTCTATTTGAAGATACGATTCGTATGAAGCTTCGATACTTTGCAACCCAATAATCATCGATTCCAGCAGCAGCTGAACCTGGGCTTCGATGTCCTTCCGCTCGATGAACGGAACCGTTCCGCTCAAGAAGCCGTCCTTCATCTCGCACTCCAGTTCAATGCCTGTCAGAACCTCAATGGCATTGGCTGCGCCCACCGACACGGCCGAGACACCCGCACATACGATGTCCTCTCCGTGGGGAGCATAATCCGCATGGCCCTCAATCGAGAAGCCTGCGATAGATCGATTCGACTTCCGCCTAACTGTAACGCGAATCATCCGGCACCTCTTTACGCCTGAATGTTCTCGATCGTTACTTTTGTATACGGTTGGCGATGACCTTGCTTGCGACGGTAGTTCTTTTTCGCTTTGTACTTGTACACGACAATTTTCGCGCCTCTTCCATGCTTCTCTACCTTCGCCATTACCGCAGCGCCGGATACAACCGGTGTGCCTGTAACGAGGCCGCCGTCCTTCGATACCGCCAATACGCGGTCGAATGTTACACTGTCGCCTTCTGCCGCGCTCAGCTTCTCGATGTACAATACATCGCCCGCTTGAACTTTGTACTGCTTGCCGCCAGTCTCGATAATTGCATACATTGTGTTGCACCTCCTCATGTCTCAGACTCGCCTGAATCAGGTGATGACGCTGTTTCCAGCCTCATGCTTGGAACCTGTCCGGAGCGGTTACAGCATGTGTAAGCAACTTCACTAGACACATACTGAAAGATTTTAGCACAGTTAATTACAAAATACAACCTTTTGCGTTCCATTAACGACTGGGAATTTGTGCCATGTTCCACCCATTTCCCCCGCATGAGAGACATGGTTGAAGGAACTGGTTCATCACCTGTTCCCGCACTTTTTTGCGGGTCAGTTCCAGCAAGCCAAGCTTCGTCCAGCCGACGACCAGACATTTCGTCCTGTCTTTCTTCATCATCGTCTCCAGCTGTTCGACCACGTGCTGCCGATGCTCTTCCGTATCCATGTCGATAAAATCGATAATGATGATGCCTCCGATATCCCGCAGACGGATGAGACGCGCGATTTCCTCCGCAGCTTCCATATTCGTAGTATACACGGTCTCTTCGAGATGGCTTGTCCCCGTATATTTCCCCGTGTTCACATCAACAACGGTTAGAGCTTCCGTCTGGTCCCATACCAAATAGCCGCCGCTTTCCAGCCAGGTTTTGCGCTGGAACGCCTTGTCCAACTGCTCATGGACATGATACCGCCGGAACAACGGCTCCGCTTCCTTATACGTATGAATCCGGTCCTCCAAATCAGGTGCAACCGATCGGACGAACGTATGTAACCGCTCGGCTTGGCGGACATTGTCAATCAGCAATTGATCGACCTCCCGCGAGAACGCGTCCCGCACCAGCCGCTCCACCATGTTCAGATCATGGTGCAGCAGGGCAGGCGCTTCCGCTTGTGACGAACGAAGCGTAGTCCGCTTCCACAGCTCGCGAAGCGTCTCGATATCGCCTTGCAGCGTCTCTCGCGACTCTCTCTCCGCCACGGTGCGGATAATCAGGCCTTCCTCGTTCTCGCGCAGCTCTTCAGCAAGCTGCTTCAGGCGGGTTCGTTCCGCTTCCTGCTCAATCTTCTTGGATACACCGATATAATCGGCGTTAGGCATATAGACCAAATAGCGGCCTGGCAGCGAGTAATGGGTCGTCACACGGGCGCCCTTGCCCCCCAGCGCCTCCTTCATCACTTGGACGATAAGCTCTTGTCCAACACGAAGCAAGCTGGTTATCGGAGGCTTCTGCTCCGGCTGCTTCTCCAAATGTGGGTGCAAACAATCATCAACATACAGAAATGCATTCTTCTTCTGACCGATGTCCACAAATGCAGCCTGCATTCCCGGAAGAACATTCACTACACGGCCCTTATAAAAGCTTCCGACCGATGTAGTTCCCGTGGCTTGTTCGACTGCATATTCGACGAGCCGACCATGTTCCAACAATGCCATTTGCGTGACTTGTTCCTCGCAGTGAACAATCATTTGTTTCATGGTATCACCTCTGCTACAGCGCGTCATCTTTCATTGTAACATGAAGCAGGAGGCAGTGAACATACCTAACCGGTATGCTTTCCGATCAAAATAATAGAAAAACGAAAAACGGCAGCCGCCCGGCTGCGCCGGCCGCTCAATTCCGCCGTCCCCCGGGCTCGTCGAAATAGGCATCAATCGCCCGCTGCTCGGGAATGATGCGCCTAATCGCCCCTCCCGGGTCCATGACATAAATAAAATGATATTCGTCCCGGCGCAGCAAGCGCAGCAGCCCCGACAGCGGCCAGCCGTTCTCCGCCACGATCGGCCGACCGAGGCAGCCGCTTTGTTCCCATTTACGTAGCCGGGCGGGACGGGCCACCAGGAAGCGCAGAAAACGGTAGGGTATGTTCTTCCACTCCTCCCAGTTGGACCACAAGAGGAAGATTCCCAGCATAAGCAGGCTCAAATTCAATTTCCCACCCGTGAGCAGCGGCATGACGCTATATACCGCAATCGCGGCGCTGATCGCCATACTCACTCTGGCCCCGATAAGCAGGGTCTTATAATAGCTGAACCATAGCGAAGCCGCAGCTTGAAGCATGCGCCCGCCATCCAGCGGTAACACCGGAAGCAGATTGAACAATCCGATGAATGCATTCGCTCGAATGAAATCGTCCGTCCAAGCGCTTCCCCACCACCCCCACTGCTCGAACAACAGGGCAAGTCCGATCATGAACCCGTTCTGCAGCGGTCCTGCGGCCATGACCAGCCACTCCTGCCAGGCCGGAGCCAGACTTCCGTCTTCCGTCTCCGCCACACCGCCGAAGGGCAGCAACTTCACTTCCGTTATCGTCCAGCCGAACATTCGCGCCACAGTGACATGTCCCATTTCATGGACAATCACGATAACGAACAGGGTAAGCAGTTCCAATATATAACCCGTCACGGCCGCCATGGCCAGCAGGAGGATAAACAAAGGATGCAGTGTATAGACGGTCCTGCCCCATTTAATCAAAAGCGATCACATCCGTCGGATCAATGTACTCCCCATCCCGCAAGAGAGCGAAATAGAGCGCCGCCGTACGGTCTTCCGCCGAACTCTTCAGCATGCCCACTTCTTCCCCCTCCTCAAGCCAATCGTTCACCTTTACTTCGCTGGCGGCGAGACCGCCGTAAATGCTGACCACGCCCGAAGCATGCTGAACCGTAACCTGGATATCATCCTCGGCCCGGCGATCAACTTCCGTAACCCGTCCGGTCGCCACGCTCACTACCTCGGTATATGCCGCGGCCCCAGTGTCGGCAGCAATCCGGATCCCGTTGCCATTCATATCGAACGGCTGCAGCACCGTTCCCTTGACAGGGGGATGCAGCGATAGTCCCCCTTGAACGGATGCCGCTTCATTCCGATTCCCTTGGAACAGCGGGATGAAAGAGGGAGATCCGGAGAACGTCCGTTCATACCAGGACGCGATCGGGCGCATGTCCATTTCCTCCGTCAAGCTCCTTCCGATCCATTGCCGCGCCTGCTCATTCCAATCGGCGGGGAAGCGGAAGAGCGCGAACGCGGCGGCGAACAACAGGAAGGACAGCACAATTCGCGTGCGAAAAGATCGCCAGAACTCGCCGTTTCGTTCCTCCTCCCAACCGTAGCGTTCATGCCATTGCCGCTTCGATGCCTTCCACAGCCATTCCGGATCGGGCGAATCGGTTGGGAGCTCCATCTCGTTCAGGCGAAGCGGAGGATGTCCGCCCATCACTTCGCTATCGCTGGGAATCTCGGCCGTCCCAGGCTTAGCCGTCTGGGCGGGCCGAATCATCGGCGGCTTTTGCTCCGAGTGCTGAACGGGCAGGAAGGACGTTCCGGCTTCATATCGGCGCTTCGCCTCGGATGACCGCTGTTCTTGACGGATGATTTCCCGAATTCGTTCTTGCCGCCGACGACGAATGTCCTCGTTCATGGCTTTCTCATCCCTTCATTGATATCCTCTTGATTGATATCTGCCTGCATGCGCAATCCCCTAAACAAGCGACTGCTTATATCCCATTTGTATGACAAGCTATCACCGGATATGAACAAGCCTTCGCTTCATGCTAATAAGCTCCCGAGCTTTAGGGATATCGGTTATAAGGAGTCGTTGTCTAGGGGAACGTTAGCACTTGAATGATGGGGATACTCACCATAAAGGGCAGCTGGCTACCTTTCCTATGGTTCAATGTCAAAAAAGGCTTTACTGTCTGGGTGCAAACAGTAAAAGCCTTTCCTTGACAAGCCGATATTCCGTTCCGGCTTCATTCCTAATCTTCAATCTTCAAGCTGATACTTCTCCCTGTAGATGCGTATGCTCATCACCAGACCGATACAAAACATATTCAGCAGCAGGGAAGTTCCCCCATAGCTGATGAAGGGCAGCGTGATGCCAGTAACCGGCATCAGACCGATCATCATGCCGATATTTTCAAGAATCTGAAACACGAACATGGACACGATGCCGATGATGATATAGGAGCCCCTCAAGTCATAGCACTGAAAGGCGATGAGAATCAATCTGTAAATCAGTAAGAAGTAAAGCAGCAGCAGGATCGACGAGCCCTGGAAGCCGAACTCCTCGCCGATGACGACGAAGATCGCGTCCGAGTACGTATACGGAATGAAGCTTCTTCGCTTCAATTCCCCCTTCATATACCCGTCTCCGGACAACCCACCGGAACCGATCGCGATCATGGCGTATTTGGATTGATGATTGGCATCGGACGATGCCAAGGACGGATTAATGAACGTATCAATGCGCGTAAACCAGTGCTGTTGCTTGACGACATCGGTGAAAAACGCATTGGTCTCTTCACGGAACGTCGTGAAGGAGACATAGATCGAACCGGCCAGCAGCGACACAACCATAAGACCGACCAACACATGCCGCAGCTTAATCCCGCCGATCCATAACATGCCGATGAAAATAACGATATAGATGATGGCATTGCCCAAGTCCGGCTGGATTACGACGAGTGTGAACGGCATCAGCGTCACAAGCGCCACCGGCATCAAGTCTTTGGTGAACGTAAGCGGATCTCCGCCTCGCCGTCCCAGCAGTTGGGCCAGGGCGAAAATAAGCGAAATCTTGGCAACCTCCGCCGGCTGGAACGAGAAGGTGCCAAAATTGTACCAACCAATTGCACCGTTCAGATTGGATCCGAAGAAGAAGATGCCGACGAGCAGCAGGATCGTTATTCCCATCGTAATCGGCCATATTTTCAGTAAAATTCGATAATCGAACAACGCAGTTACAAACATGACGATAAATCCGGCCGCGAAGAAAACAACCGTCTTCATCGCCGTATTGGCAAAGCTCGGATCTCCCCCGTGGGTCGCACTATAAATGACAAGCGGGCTGAAGACCGAAAATACAAGCAAAATTCCAACGATAACCCAGTCAATACGTTTTAGTTTGTTCAGCACTGCTCATCAACCCATCCCAAAAAACTTCTTCATCCGCGTAAGCACGCCCTTCTTCTGATCTAACGGCATCAACGGAACCATGTCCCCCAGTATGCGCCGGGCGATATTGCGGTAAGCCACCGCCGCGCGAGAATCCGGGTTCATGACTGTCGGCTCTCCTGTATTTGCAGCCCGAATGACGAGTTCATCATCCGGCACGATCCCGAGAAGTTCGATATTCAGCACCTGCAAAATATCGTCTAGGTCAAGCATCTCCCCGCTCTTCACCATGCTGGAGCGGATGCGGTTCACGATTAGCTTCGGCGAGCCGACATTCGCATTTTCCAGCAGACCGATTATGCGATCGGCATCGCGCACGGCTGCATTCTCCGGTGTCGTGACGACAATCGCGCTATCTGCCCCGGCGATGGCGTTTTTGAAGCCTTGTTCGATGCCGGCAGGACAATCGATAATCGTATATTCATAATCCTTCTTCAATTCGAGAATGATATCCTTCACTTGTTCCGGCGAGACCGCATCCTTGTCTTTGGTCTGGGCGGCAGGAAGCATGTACAATTCATCGAACCGCTTATCCTTGACAAGCGCTTGGTTCAATTGGCATCGGCCGTCGGCCACGTCACAAATATCATAGATGATGCGATTCTCCAGCCCCATGACGACGTCGAGGTTGCGCAAGCCGATATCGGTATCGACCATGCATACTTTTTTGCCGAGTAGAGCAAGCGCGGTCCCCAAATTCGCCGACGTCGTCGTCTTGCCGACGCCGCCTTTCCCCGAAGTGACGACGATAGCCTCTCCCATAGTTCTTCTACACTCCTTTGAACAAAGTAATGTCCTTGCGGACGCGATAAAGCTGCGAGATTTTGTCAATTTGCATCATGCCGTCATGGATATACGCAAATTCCATTTGAACCTGCGATAACCCCCATTCGTCCGGCGGGCGGCTGATGACATCCGCGATACGCAACTGCGTCGGTGCAAACAGCGAGGCGGCGATAACCGCACCCGTCTCTCCTTCGACGCCGGCATGGGCTGTGCCCCGCAGGGCTCCGAATACGATGATGTCTCCGCTGCTTATGATCATTCCGCCCGGATTGACATCGCCAAGGAAGAATAGATGCCCGTCATGCCGTAGCACCTGCCCCGAGCGAACCATTCCGGTCATCGTATGAACGCGGTACCCTTGCGCTTCCTTCTTGACATCGGCATCCGATTCCAGCGATCGGATGATCAGATTCCCCCGCTGCCTCAAAATGTTGAGCATCTCTGTCTTTTGCTCATCGGCAGCGGTACGGGCTCCTAACTTGACATCGACATACACAAGCGGTCCGTCGAAAAAATGCGGTGTATTGTCAAGCTTGTCGCGCAATTCTTGCAACAAGTCTGTAAATTCGCACTGATCGTCAAGCAGGAACACGAGGCCGTCCTTCATGCCTTTAATCGTTACCAATGGCTTGGCCATCATGAAATGTCCCTCCCCACGGTTATCTTTTTCGTGACGGATAAGAAAAGTTCCTGCAAAAAAGCCGTGAATCGTGAGAAAAACCTTTGTCGACGCCCCTCGAAGAGGAGCGATCGCCAATAGAGACTGGTGAACATTTCCCCTGCCCCGCCCGACTTCAGCACCGGAACTGCGGGTGAAAACAGCATCAGCCGCCTGGACGAAGTGCCCAAAGACGGCTGCTTAGTCTTGTTCATTTTCAGCGGTTCCCGACTGAAGATCGAACCATTTCCGGATCGGTACATAGATCGCAAGCGCAAACACCAACTGTACGAACAGACTCGGAATCAAATAGTCGAAAAACGCAGCTTCATACGTCATTTTGCTCAAGTTGAACAGCGAATAGATAGCGAACAGTATCGTCTGGTATAAGAAGCTTCCCATGACCGCCGTCGCCATCATCGGAATGAGTGTGATATTCCGTCCGGGGAAGAGAAGCCCCGCCAAATAGCCGAGCAGCCCCATACTGAACGCATGCGGGCCAATCATATACCCGTAGTATACGATATCCTGCAAAAATCCGAATGCAAGTCCCAAAATAAGCGCCGTGTGACGATGCTGATAGATGCCGTGATAGAGCACTACGATGAAGATGAACTGCGGAATAATGCGCCCATGCCACATATCCGGAATGATGAGCGGTAGCAGCGTCCCCTCCAATACGAACAGCACGAACATGAAGCCAATCATCCAATTCCGGTTCATCACTTATCCTCTTTCTGCGATCCGTTCTTTTCCGGATCCGGCGTGAAGACGATGAATAGCTCGCGCCAGTCGCGGTAGGTGCCTGCCGGTTCGATGGTAGCGGTCCGCGTCAGTCCCAGGTCTCCTTGCTGCAAAGAAACGACAGTGCCAATAATTAGCCCGCCCGGGAATACGCCGCCGAAACCGGAGGAAATAATCGTGTCTCCTACTTTCACCTTGTCATTCTCTTCTATCCGTGTCATCGTGAAGGTGCCGCTGCTGTGATCGTACGACTCAATCATGCCGAAGGAATCGCTTTTGCCAAGCACTGTCGCCGAAATGGGGCGCGAATTCGGGTCCTTCTCGTCCAGATTGGTCAACAACTGCACGGTGGAGGAGAATTCATACACCCGGCTGATCGTCCCGACTACGCCATCGACAGAGATGACGGGCATCCCTTGGCGCACGCCGTTCATCTCGCCAAGATTAAGGTTCAGCGTCTGGTTGAACGGATCGGCTACGTTAATGGAGGATACTTGTGCAATCCGGTACTCATACGGCAGATTCAACTGCTTCTGGCGCTCGGTGAACTTCAGCTCCTCCATAAGCCGTTCGTTCGTCGCCTGAACTTCGCTGTAATAAGCTTTGTCCCGTATATAATGGGCCTCCACAATCTTCAGACGCTCATTCTCTTCGTGCAGTTCCTTCAAGGTTGCGATATCATGAAAAAAAATCGCCACATAGGAAGCCGGCTTATACATCAGTTGCTGCACGAACGTTACCGTATCGTGCACGATTTTCTCCGGCCATGACATCTTCAGCCGTCCGCCCAAGGTAAAGCCCATCAATGCGATAAACAATATAAGTCCGAACAATAGAATGATTAACCGTTTGTTCCCCAACAGCTTAAACAGTCTCAACACCTTCTCATCGTAAAGCGGTACTCGTTCCTCCTCGGAATAGAGCCCGCGCCGAGGGAACGGATCAGCGCGGGGTAAATAGCCTGATTATCAAATGGAGCGAAGGCTGGAGCTTCCGCGTCCCTTGAACAAGTGAATATTGTCGAGCGCGCGTCCGGTGCCGATAGCGACGCAATCCAGCGGGTTCTCTGCCACGATGACCGGCATCCCGGTCTCCCGCGTAAGCAGCTTGTCAAGGTTGCGAAGCAGCGCTCCGCCGCCCGTGAGGACAATGCCCCGATCCATAATATCAGCTGCCAGTTCCGGCGGACATTTCTCCAGCGTTACCTTGACCGCTTCCACGATCGAGTTGATCGTATCCAGCAGCGCTTCGGTAATCTCATTCGAAGAGATAGATAGCGTCTTAGGCAATCCGGTCAGCAGATCGCGGCCCCGAATCTCCATCGTTTCCACCTCGTCCAATTCCATCGCAGAGCCCAAATCCATCTTCAGTTGCTCCGCCGTGCGCTCCCCAATCATCATATTATACTGGCGCTTGATGTATTGAATGATCGCTTCATCCATCTCATCGCCTGCAACCCGAACAGAGCGGCAAGTAACAATCCCGCCGAGCGAGATAACAGCGACTTCCGTCGTGCCGCCGCCGATATCGACAACCATGCTTCCGGTCGGCTCCCATACCGGGAGATCGGCCCCGATCGCCGCCGCGAACGGCTCCTCGATCGTGTAGGCGTCTCTAGCACCCGCTTGCTTCGTCGCGTCTTCCACCGCACGTTGCTCGACGGCCGTGATGCCCGACGGTACGCAGACCATCACATTCGGATGGCGCGGGAAGAGCGAACGCTGCTTCTGCGCTTGCCGAATAAAATATTTAATCATCGTGGAGGTCGTGTCGAAGTCGGCGATAACGCCGTCCTTCATCGGGCGGATAGCCCGAATATTGCCCGGCGTGCGGCCGATCATCTTCTTGGCGGCTTCACCAACCGCTTCGATCGTCTTCGTATCCGTACGGATCGCGACGACAGACGGCTCGCGTACAACGATTCCTTTGCCACGAATATATACCAATGTATTGGCTGTTCCCAAGTCAATTCCCAAGTCTTTTGTAAAGCCACCTAACATGTTGTCAATCTCCTTTTTAAAACCTCAATCTCAATCATTATATTACATGAGTCCGCGTTCCTTCAAACTCACATATCGATTATCTCCGATGACCAAATGGTCCAGGAGTTCGACACCGACAATCTCGCCCGCTTCGACGAGCCGTCTGGTGATGGCCGCGTCTTCCGGGCTCGGCGTCGGATCGCCACTCGGATGATTATGTGCGCAAATGATGGAAGCTACCCCGTATTTCAAGGCGGCGCGGTACACTTCGCGTGGATGAACGAGAGAGGCGTCTAATATGCCGATCGTAATCGTTTGTTGAGCAATAATCCGGTTTTTCGTATTCAAGAAAAGACAAACAAAATGCTCCTGCTGATAGTAACGCATCGATTCCATCAACCATTCCGCCGCATCCTGCGGACGCCGGATCGTAATCGCATCGTCGCTGCGCGATCGCGCCATCCGTCTGCCAAGCTCCAACCCGGCCTTGAGCTGAATCGCCTTCGCGAGGCCCACACCGCGGGTCTGCGTCAGCTCGGTTACCGACAGATTGGGTAAGTAACGTAAATGGCCTGCCCGGTTCAAAATGCGCTGCGCCAGGACGACGGCCGATTCGTACTTCGTCCCCGTCCGCAGCAAAATCGCCAATATTTCCGCATGGCTTAACGCTTCCGCCCCGTATTGCAGCATACGCTCTCTCGGGCGCTCGCCATGGGGCAGATCGCGAAGAAGCGGGTGATGTTCCATGTCACACAACCTCCTGAATAGTGGATTGCGGCATTCCTATCCCAAGCCTCTTGCCTGCCGGACTCCCGGCGTTCTATGGCACTCTGATTCCGAATGACTCAAGCATATCGGTCAGGAGCGATAACGGAAGGCCTACTACATTGAAATAACAACCTTCGATTTGCTCGACTAACGTGGCTCCGACACCTTGTATGCCGTAGGATCCGGCTTTGTCCATTGGCTCCTCCGTCGCGATATAGCGGCGGATCCGCTCCACACTGCAGGGCTTCATATGAACGACTGTAGCCCGATGGCTCACGGCTGTCCGCCCTTCGGATACATGGACGAGCGCGACGCCGGTATATACTTCATGCGCACGTCCCTGAAGCGCCGTCAGCGCCCGCTCCGCATCCGCTTCGTTCTCCGGCTTGCCGAGCACCGTGCCGTCAAGAACGACGATTGTATCCGAACCGACGACGATGCCATCCTTTCTGTCGCGGCGCCACATTCGGGCCACAGCCTCAGCCTTGCGCAAGGCCAGTTGTTCGACGATGCGGGCGGGCGGCCATCCGGGAGGCACCGTCTCGTCAGCATCACTGGGCTGGACTGAATAAGGAAGGCCCAGAGCGCGAATCAATTCCTGCCTGCGAGGGGAGGATGAAGCCAAAATCAATTCCGGTTGTTGTTGTGTCTGCATTGCCATGTTCATCCGCTCCTCGCCATTTTTTGACACCGATTTTATTATACGCGGAAGTTGACTTTGAAACAAACGCTTCCTGTTCTATTTGGCGAAAAAAATGGCGAGAGTTTGAGGAAATGTTCCAGAATCGCACCGGAGCAGAATTCATCGGATGAAACCTAGGGGATTTTCCAATGTTTATTCTAAGAGGTGAACTTCAATTCAGAAGGGGTTTATTCTTATGTTAGACGTGAGGCGGGCCTCAAAGTTACGGAGGAAAATGTTGAGATGATCGCCAATCGTTCGGATCAAACCGCAGAGAAGAAGCCGGCTGATGCCGGCTGGCTTCTTGCTTGCTATACGTCTCGAGAGGCTACGCCTTCATCGTATCCAGCCAGGAGCGTTCCGCAGACAGATACTGCATCACCGCCTGCTGAATGCTCCACAGATGCGAGGTAGACGGCTGCTTGTTATATTCATTGACGGCGCTAATCGCCGTATTCATCGCCTGCACCAGCTTCGTCCAGGCATTGGCCGACTGCTTCGGCTGGCCCTTCTGCACCTTGCTTATATGCTGGGTCCACTGCATATGCTGTGCCCGCAGCCGCTCGGTGTCTTCCGTCGCGAAGGCCGCGAATTCGGTTCCCTCCAGATGGGCAACGGATTGCGCAATTAGCCAGCTGATGACATTGTCGCTATCTTCGATGAACTGCTCCACATCAGCGGCATTCCCCTGGAAGAAGAGCTGCGTCAAGGCCGGCCGGCTCATCTCCCGGACATACAAGTCGATCTGCTGATTCTTCAGCAGTTGGCTCAAGCTCATCGCATCCTCGCGTGCGGAAGCGATAGCCACGTTGACGCGATGCTGTCCCGCCTGCTCCTCCATCGCCGCCATTCCCTTATCCCGCAGCTCGCCTATCGCCGTCTTGGCTCCCTCCGGCCTGTCGAAGACTCCATATTGAAGCATGTAGAACGTCTTCTCCGGAATGTTCACGTCGGTGTCGTAGACGCCCGCCGCTTGCCAGGCCGGCTGTGTGGTGGCCGGAATAGCGGCCTGGTCCGCCAACGATTTGTCCGAAGCGGTCTGAGCCTTCTTCCCGCCGTCAGGCATCTTCTCCGCTTGCACGGACAGATCCGACAGCCCCGCGGTCGGATCAGGCAGCTTCACTTCCCCCTTGAAGAGGGAGAGCGCAATGAAGCCGAACACCGCCCCCGTCGCCAGCGCCCCGGCCACGGAGGCGAGCACCTTCCACAGGGACGGCTTGCGGGTACGGGTATGCACCCCGTTCCATGTCCACTCCCCTTGCTCGCTCATCGCTTCCCCCGCCGGATCGGCGATGGAGAACGGAAGCGGATAGCGCTGGGCCGACTGCTTGTCCGACTCCCCGATGAAGCTCTCGATCCGGCGTGTTTCGTCCTCGTCCCCGCCGGCCGGGCTTGCGGAATCACCCTCCCCTGCTGAATACGGCCGCCCGTGCACATCCGTTGTTACTTCGGCTCTCGGACCGTCCGGCAGTGCCCCTGCCTCTTCGACACTCGTATCTGTCGCATTGGCCGTCTGCTCAAGGTCGGTCTGCTCTCTACCGGACGCCGGTCGGCAATCGCCGAACCGGAATGTCATTTTGCTGTGCGAACGATTCATCCTGCTCCACCTCACTTTGTCCTCTTCTTTACTATGAAATCTATGATAGATTCAAGGACATTAGAACCTTCGCTGTCTATGAAAATGAAAAATAGGCATATCGTATGCTAGATTCATCGAGGTCCCGCCTCCGGCCAAATCATATGATAACGTAGTACAGCGAAAGGAGGGGTAGCATGAAAATAAGCAACGTGTTGACACCTCGCCAGGTACGCCGCTTCGTACGCCAAAATATTGGCCGTAGAGTCGAAATCGAGCTGGTCAGCGGAGTTGATATTGAAGGCGTCATTGTCTCGGCAGGAATGACGACCTTCCGTCTGCGCAGACGACGCCGGGGCCGGAATATCATTGTCGTCATCGCGTACCGCAGGGTGCGTGACATCGAATTGGACAGGGACTAAGCGCCTGCTGAAGGCAGAGGTCTGGAAGATACCGCCAAGACGAACCGCTCAATTGGTTATCCCCATAAAAAAGAGGCCATTCCGCCGGAATGGTCTCCTTCTGTCTTTTCAACTAAATCCGTTTTTTACAGCCGCAGTCAATGCGTATGCTGTCTTCCATATATCGCCCGCGCCCATCGTCAGCACCAGATCCCCTGGCTGCACGAGCAACTTCAGCCGCTCCAGCGCGTCGTCCTTGCTGGCGATATATTGCGCCTGCCCGTTGCTGTTCTCCCGAATCCGGTTCACGAGCGCGGCTGCCGTGATGCCTTCCAGCGGCTTCTCTCCTGCTGGCGAATAAATATCGGTCACGATCAGCTCATCGGCCTCCGTGAAAGCGCGGCTGAACTGCTCGAACAGGAAATAGGTCCGCGAATACCGCTGCGGCTGAAATACGGCCACAAGCCGGCGCCCGGTCGCCTTGGCCGCCACCAGGGTCGCTTCAATCTCCGTCGGATGATGAGCATAATCATCGACGACCAGAATGCCGCCCTCTTCCCCGATAACTTGAAAGCGGCGCTTCGCGCCGATAAACTCGGTGATCGCGCCGGCAGCGCGCTCGAATGCGATTCCCGCCTGCATCGCGACGATCAGCGTAGCCATCGCGTTCAGCACATTGTGCCGGCCCGGTATGGACAGCCGAACGCTGCCCAGCGTCTCGCCGCGATGGCGCATCCGGAACGTCATGCCGCGATCCTCGGCTTGGATATCGTCCGCCGTATATTCGGCAGCCTTGTCGATCCCGTAGGTGACCACCCCTTGCCCAAGCCGCGGGGCCATGCTGCGCAAGATCGGATCCTCGGCGCACAGCACGGCGATCCCATCCGGACTTCGCTGGGACAGGAACTGGACATACGCCGCTTTGAGCCGCTCGAAATCTCCATCATAGTTCTCCAAATGATCGGCTTCGATATTGGTAATTACAGGAATATAAGGATGGTAGGCGAGGAACGAGCCATCGCTCTCATCGGCCTCGGCTACGACGAATTCGCAACTGCCCGCCCGAGCGTTCGTACCCAGGTTCGTCACTTCTCCTCCGATAATATAAGTCGGATCGGCTCCGCAGCGCTCCAGCACGAACGCAATCATCGACGATGTCGTCGTCTTGCCATGCGCCCCGGCGACCGCCACGCCCTTCTTCGCATTCAGCAGCTTCGCCAGCATCTGGGAGCGATGCAGAACGGGAATGCCCCGCAGCGAAGCCGCGATGCGCTCCACATTATCGCCAGGGCAGGCCGTTGAGTATACAGCAATGTCGGCATCTTCGACATATCCGGCAGCATGCCCGATATGTACTGTCGCTCCTTGCGCCTGTAGCTTCGCCGTCGCCTCGGATGCGGCCACGTCGGACCCAGAGACGGTGTATCCCATTTGCAGCAAGACGCGGGCGATGGCGCTCATCCCATAGCCCCCGATACCGATAAAATGAATATGTTCCGTCGTCTTCACACGAACTCACCAACCTTTTTCCGAATCGGTCCGATGCAAGACGTACGAGCGAACATCTGCAATCAGATATAATGTGCCGGTGACCACCGCCAGATCGCCTGGTCCGGTTATCGCCTTGAGCCGTTCTAGGGATTCGCGCCAGTTCGGCTCTACTTCAATCTGTGGACGGCACGAGGCTGTTGCCAGCAATTCTTCTGCAATATGACTTAAGTTCTTCGCACTCATCTTCTTGCGGAAATCAGGTTCCGTAAAAAGGAGAGTATCCGCTAATGGAAGTATATGACGTAGAACATCATGATGATTCTTGGTGGACAGCATCCCCATCATCACATGCAGCCGCTTGTAACGGTACGTATCCCGCAGCGCCTGAGCGAGCGACTCCGCCCCTTCCGGATTATGAGCTCCGTCCAGCAGGATGCGGGGCTGCTCACTTACGATCTCTAGTCTTCCCGGCCAGGCCGCGCTGCGCAGGCCCCCCCGAAGCTCCTCTTCATCCACACGGAAGGCCGTATATTGTCTTAGCACCTCGATCGCCATCAGCGCTGCGGCGGCATTCTTCATCTGATGCGCGCCGTTGAGCGTAATCGTCAAGTTCTCCAGCGCACGGAACGGCCCGCAGAAATGGAAGTTCTGCTCGTTCTCCACGGAATGGAACGCCTCGAAGTGGAATTGTTCGTCCATCAAATACAGCGTGGAACGCCGTTCGGCGGCCGTTCGGCGGATAACCTTGATAGCCTCCGGCTGCTCCACCGTACTTACAATCGGCACGCCGGGCTTGATAATGCCGGCCTTCTCTGCCGCCACCTGCTCGATCGTGTCGCCCAAAATATCCATATGATCATGCCCGATATTCGTAATAACCGATACGATTGGCGTCACGATATTGGTAACGTCAAGCCGGCCACCCAGTCCGGTCTCCAGGACGACAACATCAGGATATGCCACCTTCGCGTAGTAGCAAATCGCCAGCACCGTCGATACCTCGAACATCGTCGGCGATCCGAACGACGTCGCCGCGATCTCGTCCACCAACGGCTTCAATTCATTGACCAAGCGGAGCAGCGTCTCCTCCGGAATGTCTTCATTGTTGTATTTGAAGCGGTTCGTAAATTTCTCAATGTACGGCGAAGTGAAGGTCCCGACATCGTAGCCGTTGGCCATCAGCACGCTGGTCAGCAGCGCGCAGGTGGAGCCTTTGCCGTTCGTTCCGGCCACATGGATGAACTTCAGGCGGCGATGCGGATGGCCGAGCTTCTCCATCATGAGCTCGACCCGATCCAGCCCGGGACGGATGCCAAAAGGAATCAAAGAATGAATCCACTCAATCGCAGCATCCGCCGTCGCAAAGGAGTCCGTGGCAGCAGACAGGTTCGTTCGTTGGTTGTCCGACATAAGCAATTCATCCCTACCTAACTCATCGACGGCCGAACCGAGGGATCCCCACCGGTTCGGCCGTTCAATGGAAGTCTCGATTACACTTCTCTCAATTCCGCAATGCGCGCCATCACCTTGTCGCGCTTGCCGCTGTAATCCTGCAGCTTCGCGCGTTCTTCCGCCACGACCTTCTCCGGCGCCTTCGCCATGAAGCCCTCGTTGGACAACTTCTTCTCGACGCGCTCCACTTCTTTGTTCAGATGCTCGACCTCTTTCTCCAACCGCGCGATCTCTTGCTCGATGTCGATTAGGCCCGCCAGCGGCAGGTATAGTTCGGCTCCCGTCACGACCGCCGTCATCGCCTTGCCCGGGGCGGACGCATTTATGTCGACGGACAGCTTGGATGTGCCGCAGAAGCGTTCCACGTACTCGAGATTATCGTTAATGTTCCGGTCAACTTCCGCATTTTCCGGCTTGACGAGCAGCTCGATTTTTTTGCTCATCGGCACGTTCACTTCCGCCCGAATATTCCGCACCGCCCGGATCATCTCCATAAGGAGCGACATCTCGCGGACGGCATCCGGCGCTTCGAAGGCGGCATCGTATTCCGGCCAGGCCGCCAGCGAAATCGTCTCACCCTCATGCGGCAGATGCTGCCATATCTCCTCGGAGATGAACGGCATGAACGGATGAATCATGCGCAGCGTTCGATCGAGAACGTAGGCAAGCACCGATTGCGTCGTCTTCTTGGCCGCCGCATCCCCGTTATACAGGCTCAGCTTGGCGAATTCGATATACCAGTCGCACAGATCGTCCCAGATGAAGTTATACAGGACGCGGCCGGTTTCCCCGAATTCGTAGGCGTCCATGAGACGCGTAATGTCGCGGGCCGTCTCGTTCAGACGGTACAGAATCCAGCGATCCGCGGTGCCGAGCTTGCTGGACAGATCAATGTCTTCATAAATGAAGCCTTCCAGGTTCATCAAGGCGAAGCGGGACGCGTTCCAGATCTTGTTCGCGAAATTGCGGGCCTGCTCTACCCGTTCCCAACGGAAGCGCAGATCCTGTCCCGGCGTGCTGCTGGTCGAGATCATGTAGCGCATCGCATCCGCGCCGTATTTCTCGATGACTTCGAGCGGATCGACGCCGTTGCCGAGCGACTTCGACATTTTGCGCCCGTCGGCATCACGCACCAATCCGTGCATAAGCACATCCTTGAACGGAATCTCACCCGTGAATTCAAGCGCGGTGAAGATCATACGGGCTACCCAGAAATAAATAATGTCATAGCCCGTCACCAGTACGTTGGTCGGATAGTAACGCTGCAGATCGTCCGTCTGCTCCGGCCAGCCGAGCGTAGAGAACGGCCACAAGGCGGAACTGAACCACGTGTCCAGCACATCCTCATCCTGTCTCAGCTTCGCACTGCCGCAGGAAGAGCAGGAAGCGGCATCCTCGTGCGCGACCATCATATGTCCGCAGTCCTCGCAGTACCATGCTGGAATGCGGTGTCCCCACCAGAGCTGGCGGGAAATGCACCAGTCGCGCACATTTTCGATCCATTGCAGATAGGTCTTCTCGAAGCGCTCCGGAACGAAGCAGACACCTTGGCCGTTTTTCTGCGCCTCGATCGCGGCCTCGGCCAGCGGCTTCATCTTGACGAACCATTGCGTCGATAAATACGGCTCTATGACCGCGCCCGACCTCTCGCTGTGCCCGACCTGATGAACATGCTCCTCGATCTTGATAAGCACGCCTTGCACTTGCAGATCCTTAACAATCTGCTTGCGGCACTCCGCACGATCCATTCCTTGGTAGGAGCCGGCCGCTTCATTCATCGTTCCGCTCTCATCCATGACATTGATCTGCGGCAAGTCGTGGCGCAGACCCATCTCGAAGTCGTTCGGGTCATGGGCCGGCGTAATCTTCACGGCTCCGCTGCCGAATTCCTTGTCGACGTAGTCGTCCGCGATGATCGGGATCTCCCGGCCGACAATCGGCAACACGAGCAGCTTGCCAATCATATGCTTGTATCGCTCGTCCTTCGGATGAACAGCTACCGCGGTGTCGCCAAGCATCGTCTCCGGGCGGGTCGTTGCGACCGTGATCGAACCGCTGCCGTCCTTAAGCGGGTACTCCAGATGATAGAGGTGGCCCTGCACTTCCTTATATTCGACTTCGATATCGGACAGCGCCGTGCGGGCTGCCGGATCCCAGTTAATGATGTATTTACCGCGATAAATGAGCCCTTTCTCGTACAGCTTAACAAATACTTCCCGGACCGCACGGGATAGCCCTTCGTCGAGCGTAAAGCGCTCGCGGGAATAGTCGAGCGAGAAGCCCATCTTCGCCCACTGCTCGCGAATCGTCTCGGCATATACACCTTTCCACTCCCAGACGCGCTCCAGAAATTTCTCGCGGCCCAGATCGTAGCGGGTGAGCCCTTCTTCCCGTAGCTTATGCTCCACCTTCGTCTGCGTCGCGATGCCGGCATGGTCCGAACCAGGTAGCCACAAGGCATCATAGCCCTGCATCCGCTTGGAGCGGATAATGATGTCCTGCAGCGTAAAATCGAGCGCATGCCCGATATGCAGCATCCCGGTTACGTTCGGCGGCGGGATCACAATCGTGAATGATTCGGCATCCGGCCGGCGGCCGGCTTTGAAATATTTACCTTCCTGCCAATAGGCGTACCATTTCTGTTCCGCCGCCTTCGGATCATATGTGGTCGGCATGGACAACTGTTCCTGACTTTCTGACATAAGCATTCCCTCCGTAATGACAAATAAAAAAACCTTCCGCCGCAAAGGACGAAAGGTTCGACTTCCGTGGTACCACCTTTAATTCCGCCAAGCGTCTCATGTTCATCGCATGAACGCGGCGGCACTCCACTGCATGTAACGGATGCGGCCGTCCCCTTCTAGCACGCAACGGCACATGCCGAGCACCGGACTCATACACTACCGTGACGCGTTCAAACGGGCTACTCCCAGGCGACTTCAGCGGGACACTCCTGCAGGCGTTACACCTCATCGCTCTGCTCTCTGTAAGGGGCCTTGGCGCTTACTCTTCCTGTTCGACGTCTTTACTCCGCGGCCTCAGCACAAGCGCTGACAACCACATGTTTACGATATATTTTACCTTCACGCTCGACATGAGTCAATAGACGGCATGAAATCGTGCTTTGAATTAGTCATATCCCGTTTTTCCACTCTCATAACATGTACTATAGGAGGTGATCCTCATATGGAACGTTGGTGGTGGCGAATTCGACATTTGGTAAAAGGAGTCATTTTCCCGCTCATCTGCCTGCAGTTTGTCCGGACACTTCTTCTGCCAACCGGGCTCGATGTGTTTTTGCTGTTCGCGCTGTTCCTCGTGTATCTCGGCTTTTTGCTCGATGTATACTGAGTTCGCGGCAAGCATTCCCAGCATGCGCATACCACATACAAGACCCGTCCGTGAGCTTCGCCGGACGGGTCTATTGTGTTCCGGTTCAGGAGATCACCGGAATATACAGCACCTGGCCTTCCGTCACATTCTGGTCGGACAGGCGGTTATACAATACGATTTCATTCGTATTCATCTGATAGCGATCCGCGATCGTATCCAGCGTCTCTTCACGCTGCACAATGCATATGCGGACTTTTTTGAAGCCTTGCTCTTCATCCACCCGTTGTAGGAACAGGGACTGCCACTTCACATCGCCACCGGCCATCACTTTGGCCGCTTCCAACATCGCTTCTTCCTCAGCCTGCTTCGTCTCGGCTTTCCGCTGCTCCCGCTCCTTCGTCTGCCGGCTTGACTGCAGCAGTGAACTGAAACCGACTCCGCTCGCGGCCGGTGCGTCTGCCGGCTTGGAGCTATTGATCGCGATCTTCATCTCCGGCTTCGTATCCTCCGTGCTTGCAGCGGCCGCGGCGGCATCCTCAGTCGGCTCGGCCTCCGCTTCTTCGCGCAGGTTCGCTTCCGCCGCCGTCTGCTCATCGCCTCCGTCCGCCTCCGCGACGGAGGCTTCGGAGACAGGGGCTTCGGCGGTGGAGGCTTCGACAGCGGAGGCCACCGATGCAGAAGCTTCGGTCGGCTTCTCTTCCGCCAAGGACTCCGCCTGCGCCTCGGATGCAGGCTCCGGCGGGGAAGCAAGCTCCGGCTCTGGAGCTGGCACTGAGGCCGCCAAGCTCTGCGACTGCGGCAGATACCACTTCGCAGGCTCTTCACCGGTACGGCCAGCAGACGCTTCAGCCGACTTCTCCTTCGCTTCCGGCTTAGCAGCCCCCTCCTCGTCGAGCGCACGGTGCCTCGGATCGCCCTGCTCGCCGCTGTCTACACCGGATGCCTCCGCTTCGGCTACGGCCTTCGGCGCCGCAGGCGGCAAATCCGATACGCTTGGAAACGTCCATGGCGCGTGATCCCAAGTGAGCTCAGTCCGGCCGGGATCTTGCTCCGGTTCGGTCTCTTCCGCTTCCGCCGCCGCGGCCTTCGATTCTTCTATCTGATCAATATATTCGGAATATGTCTTCTTGCGAGTAGGCTCAGCAGCCGGTTCGGGGACAGCTTGCCATTCTTCTTCGCGCTGCTCGGCGCCGTCGGCCAAGGAACGGATGCGAGCCACGGCATCGAGCGCCTCCAGGCTCGGGGGGCGTACCGCTTCTTCTCCGTAATCCCGAAGCCACTCGGGTTCATCCGCTCCCCGTTCCTCCTCCGCCTGATGGACGACAGTGAATTGCTCCGGCTCCCAACTGGACGGTTCCACCACCTCCATCGCGATGCCCTTGAGCGACAAGATGCCCGTAATATTAAGAGATCGGGCAGACAACAGATCGACATCGAAATGCTCTATGTCGACGGAAATATCCTCCAAGCTCCGAATCCGGTTGAGCGGCAGCGTAATCTCCACTGGAATCCAATGCTCCAGCGACTGGCTGACCCGACCTTCATCGTCTCCCTGATAGGCGCCTGCCAGCAGCAGGCTGCCCCGTACCGTCACTTGGTCTCCGGCCGGGATCACCTGAATGTGGGGCGTCAGTTCAACCTCTTCCAATTGGACAATACCGACACATTCGTCGGATAAATGAACCCGTTCATAAATATCAAATCTTAAGCCATATGCTTCCTCATACACGGACTGCTCCTCCTCCCGCAGTACTTCTGATCTCCGCCGTGATCGCGAATCTTCCCCTAACTCGGATGCATGTCTTTTTGGCCGGCGCGACATCAGACTCGGTTCACTATTTCATGTATATGGACGGAAAAGGAGGAGCATGCCTATATTTTTTGGAGCAGACGCGCCATATCTTCGGGCCACGGCGCCTCAATCTCCAGCATTTCGCCCGATAGCGGATGGCGGAAGGCCAGCACTTCTCCATGGAGCGCCTGCCGCCCGAACAGCCGGCCATCCCCGCCGTACAGCGTGTCTCCGGCCAGCGGGTGGCCGATATGGCTCATGTGAACGCGAATCTGGTGCGTCCTCCCGGTCTCCAGTTGGAGCTTCACCAGCGACAGCTCCCGCCCGGCCTGCTCGACGGCGTAATGGGTTACGGCAGGAGAGCCGGTCGGACTCACCCGGCGGCGCGACGAATGATGCCGATCCTTGCCGATCGGTGCATGAATCGTCCCCTCGCGCGCGTGCGGGCAGCCGTGGACGATTGCCGCATAGCTGCGACGAATCACCTTGCTTCGCATATCAGCATCCAATACCGCGTGGGGCAGCGCATGCTTCGCAATCAGCACCGGGCCTGTCGTATCCGTATCCAGACGGTGAATATGACGGACGCGCAGCGATTGGCCCGTCCATTCGTAATGGCATGCGACGGCATGCGCCAGACCGGCCCGTCTTTTCTCCTGCTCTGCCGTCGTCGCATGCACCGCCATCCCAGCAGGCTTGTAAGCGACCAGCACCGCATCGTCTTCATATAGAATCTCGGCGGGTTCATCCGCCGGCTTCGTCGTTGTCGCTTCCTCCGGGAACAGATGCATCCGTAGCCGATCTCCAGCTGTCTGGATTTTGTCCTCCGCCAGCATCTGGCGCAGCATGTTCGACGGCATGCGAAGCGTCTCCAGCAGCCATGCGCGCAGCGCGTCCTCCGATGCCAGAATGCGGCGTTCCGGCATGAATTCCGCCCACTCGCCCCGCCGCTTCCATCCGATTGCCATCTTCAACGGCCTCCTTTTTTATGCGGATCAACTTGGGCTTCCCGCGCTGCTTGCCGTTGCACGATACTGGCCCGCCACGGGAGTCGTTGCTCAACCGGTTCACAAAAAACCGGCCACTGTGTCAACTTCGACTGACACCAGAGCCGGATATGCTCTTACAAACGCTTCAACGCTTCATGGTGCGCTTCGAGCGTCGCATCCAGATCTTGATCGGTGTGCGCCGTCGATATGAACATCCCTTCGAACTGGGATGGCGCGATGTTGACACCCCGATGAAGCATTTCGGCAAAATAGCTGCGGAAGTGATCCATGTCGGACGTGCACGCAGAATCGAAATTGGTGACCGGCTGCTCCGTGAAGAACGGGCAGATCATCGAGCCGACCCGGTTGATCGTGCAGGCAACGCCGGTATCCCGCGCATTGCGCAGGAAGCCTTCCTCGAGCTTGGCCGCCTTGCGCTCCAGTTCCTCGTACACGTCCGGCGTAAGCAGCGATAGCGTCGTATAGCCGGCCGCCATGGCCAGCGGGTTGCCGCTCAGCGTGCCGGCCTGATAAATCGGTCCGCTTGGCGCGACCTGCTCCATATATTCCCGCTTGCCACCGTAAGCGCCGACCGGCACCCCTCCGCCGATGACCTTGCCGAAGCAGGTCAGATCCGGCGTGATCCCGAAGCGTCCTTGCGCACAATGGTAGCCGACGCGGAAGCCGGTCATCACTTCATCGAAGATAAGCAGGCTTCCGTATTGCTCCGTCAATGCCCGAAGTCCTTCCAGGAAGCCCGGCTGCGGCAGCACGACGCCCATATTGCCTGCGACCGGCTCGACAATGACGCATGCCAACTCCTCGCCGAAGCGTTCGAAAGCGAGCTTGACGCCTTCCAGGTCGTTGTAAGGCACCGTAATCGTATGGCTGGCCACCCCTTCCGGCACGCCCGGACTGTCGGGGAGGCCCAACGTTGCCACGCCGGAGCCCGCCTTAATGAGCAAGCTGTCCGCATGTCCGTGATAGGAGCCTTCAAACTTTAAAATTTTGCTTCGCTTCGTAATGCCGCGGGCGAGACGAAGCGCGCTCATCGTCGCTTCCGTGCCGGAATTGACCATGCGCACAATATCGACGGAAGGGACCCGTTCCACCACCCTCTTGGCCATCATCGTCTCCAGCTCGGTCGGAGCGCCGAAGCTCGTACCCTTGGCCGCCGTCTCCTGAATCGACTGCACGACCCGCGGATGGGCATGCCCGACGATAAGCGGTCCCCAGGAGCAGACATAATCGATAAATTCGTTGCCGTCGATATCATAGATGCGGGAGCCGCTGCCGCGCTCCACGTAGACCGGAGTTAGGCCGACCGATTTGAAGGCCCGGACCGGACTGTTCACGCCGCCAGGCATGTACTGCTTGGCTTCCTCAAATGCGGCTCGGGAACGGGCATCGCGGCGCGCAGATAATTTTTCTGTCATAGGAATCGCTCCTTCTATATTTATTCCTCAAATGTATGATACACTATGATAAAATGCTTACGGACAAAAGAGGGAGTAGACATGATAGAGTTACTGAAAAGGGTTCCATTATTCACTGATCTCAGCGATGAACAACTCGATATCGTCGCTTCCATCACCTCTCGCCGCGAATATCACCCGCATACGACGCTCTTCCAGCAAGGCGAGCCGGGCAATACATTCTGTATCGTCATGCGGGGGACGGTCAAAATTTATACTTCCAGCCAGCAAGGCCGGCAGAAGACGCTCGCTGTCTTCCAGGCGGGAGACAGCTTCGGCGAGCTGGCTCTCATCGACGGCAAGCCGCGCTCCGCGACGGCCGAGACGCTGGAAGAGACCGTACTGCTTACCGTCAACTCCGAGAGCTTCCATCTGATGATGCGTGCGCACTACGACATCGCCAAGCAAATTATGATCCAGCTCTGCATCCGTCTGCGCTCGACTAACGGCCATGTATCGGATCTGACCTTCCTTGACGCGCCGAGCCGGGTCGTCAAGAACATTGTCCGCATCGCCCAACATGAAGGGAAGCGACAGGGCGACAAGATCCACATCCCCCACGCGTTCGATCCGGAAGCGATGGCTGGACTGGCCGGCGTGCATCATACCGTGCTCGAACAGGTGATCCGCGATTTGGAACAGCAGCGTATCTTGTCGCTGGGCCATTCGCAATACACGATTGACGTGTCCAAGCTGTTCCAGAGCCCCTATATGAACTGATGCCCTATCCGATTCATACCCCCGGATGGGCCACCAAGGCGGACCATCCGGAAGCGATTTCATGCCGGGAGACCCCGTTGTCTTACTTCGCTTCCTTCAGCCAGCGGGCCGCGTCCTTCGCATGGTAAGTAATGATCGTATCCGCTCCCGCTCTTTTCAAGCCGACCAGCAGTTCCAGCGTCACTGCCTTCTCATCGATCCAGCCCAGGCGAGCAGCCGCCTTGATCATGGAATATTCGCCGCTGACGTTATAAGCGACGACCGGAAGATCGAATTCTTCCTTCAGCGTATGAATTATATCCATATAGGCCATCGCCGGCTTTACCATGATCATGTCCGCCCCTTCAGCGACGTCGGCTTCCGCTTCGCGCAGCGCTTCACGCGCATTGGCGGGATCCATCTGATACGTCTTGCGGTCGCCGAACTGCGGAGCGGAATGAACCGCATCCCGGAACGGGCCATAGAAGGCGGAGGCGTATTTGACCGAATAGGACATAATCGGAACCGATTCGAAGCCCGCCTCGTTCAGGCCGGCCCGAATAGCGTGCACGAAGCCGTCCATCATATTGGAGGGCGCGATAATGTCAGCGCCCGCCGCGGCTTGAGATACCGCCGTGTGCACCAGATAAGCGAGCGAGTCGTCATTGTCAACGACTCCGGTCTTCACGCCGTTAGCTTCATGCACATGAATCATGCCACAATGTCCATGGTCCGTATATTGGCACAGGCATGTATCCGCGATTACGAGCAGTTCCGGATGGCGGGCCTTGATCTGGCGCGTCGCCCGCTGCACGATTCCATCCTCTTCGAACGCGGAGCTGCCTATCGCATCCTTCTTTTCCGGCACGCCGAAGAGCACGATCGCCGGTATGCCGAGCGCCGCGATCTCATCGATTTCAGCGTCGAGCAGATCGAGCGAGAGATGGGATACGCCCGGCATCGATGCAATCTCTTCCTTGATTCCAGTACCGCAGGTTACAAATACAGGCATGATGAGATCATGCGGAGTCATCACCGTCTCTCTCACCATATTGCGAATGGCCGCCGTCCCGCGCAGGCGGCGGAGCCGTGTTGTCGGAAATACCATACTCATTGCCTCCTTGCATAAGTTTAGAGGTTGTTCAAAAAAGGCTGGCCTCCGAGTTCAAGCAACATTCCCAGCGTTGCAAACCGGACTTTTTGAACGTCCCTTATCATGTCTTCTCCCTCTTGCCTAACTCCAACATGGCATCCATCAGTCCATCGATCGTCGAGGAAGCTGCGGTCACGTCAACGTGCAGTCCGGCTTCCCGGACCGTCCGCGCCGTATTCTCTCCAATGCAGGCGATACTGGCGCCCTGCAGCGCCTGCGCCGGATCGTCCATCCCCATCCGGCGCAGCGCCGCCATCAGGTTGGTCACGGTCGAGGAACTGGTGAACGTCACGATATGAATCATCTGCTGCTGAAGCAGCCTGATTAGTTCCGGGTCGTCTTCCTCCGGCAGCACCGTCTCGTACAGATCCACCTCATCCGCATACAGTCCATGCGCTTCCATCGTCTCCCTTAGCCACGAACGAGACAAGTCTCCGCGCGCGAGCAGCACCCGCTGCCCGGCTGCCGCATGAGAACGCAGCGCTTCCCAGATGCCCTCCTGGCTGAACTGGGACGCCGCAATATCCGGTTGGATTCCATATTCCCGCAGCGCCTCCGTCGTCTTCGGCCCTACCGAGACGATGCGCACATGAGCCCACTGGCGGATATCGGCTCCATGCTTCCGCAGGTGGCGGAACCAGAAGCGGATGCCGTTGACGCTCGTCAGCACGAGCCAATCATACGCATCCGGCCGGGCGAGCGCTTGGCACAGTGCTTCACGGGAGGCCGGCGATTCCGGCATTCTAAGCTCGATAACCGGATACTCATACGGTTCCCCGCCGGCATCCTCAATCCGGCGCGTCAACTCGCTCGCTTGGTCCCGGGCTCGCGTCACTAGCACGCGCCGACCGAACAGCGGGCGGCTCTCCGCCCATTGCAGACGCTCTCGGCATACGCCGGGGACGATCTCATAGCGGATGCCATGCTCAGCCAGGGAGGTCGCCTCCTCGCCGACGCATCCGAATACGCATGGATCCCCACCCTTCAGACGGGTCACCGCATGCCCCTCCAAGGCCAACTCGACGAGCAGCCGGTTAATATCTTCCTGCTTCATCGCATGGCGATCCGGCAGTTTCCCTACATAAATTTTGCGGGAGCCGCGCTTGGCGTACTGCATCAGACGCGGACCTGCCGAGCGATCATAGACGACGACATCCGCTTCCTGCAGACAGCGCAGACCTTTTACCGTAATCAATCCGGCATCTCCGGGTCCGGCGCCGACCAAATAGACGACCCCCTTCGAGAGGGGGGGATGCTCCATCCGATATCTCCCCTTTAAGGCAGCATCCGGTCCGCGCCGCGATCCAATAGCCGCTGAGCTACCGCAACACCGAGCAATTCGGGATGTTCCCCTTCCATCGTTTCTCTCAATATCGTTCCATCTTCGGCGGAACCGACCAATCCGGTCAGCCGCACCGTACCTCCGGCCCCGACAAGTACCGCATGCGCGCCGATCGGCACCTGGCAGCCGCCGTTGAGCCGGCCGAGAAGTGTCCGTTCTGCTTGCACCGTGCGGGCGGTATCCACATCATGATAGTATTCCAGCAGCTTGCGCAAGTCTTCATCTTCCCTGCGGCATTCAATGCCGAGGGCGCCTTGCCCTACTGCGGGCACGCATTTCTCCACGGACAAATAGAAGGTGATGCGATTCTGCCATCCCATGCGGTGAAGCCCCGCCGCCGCCAGCACAATGGCATCCAGGCCCTCCGACTCCAGCTTGCGCAGGCGGGTGTCGATATTGCCGCGCAGTGGTTCAATCTTCAAATCAGGCCGCAGCGCCTGCAACTGACAGGATCGGCGAAGACTGCTCGTGCCGACGATTGCGCCCTGCGGCAGATCGTCCAGCGAGCTTCCCGATTTCAGTATCAAGCCATCGCGCGGATCCTCCCGCTTCGGAATGGCTCCGACCATCAGCCCTTTCTGAAGCTGCCACGGCATATCCTTCATGCTGTGCACCGCCATATCTATCTCGCGCTCCGCAAGGGCCTGCTCGATCTCCTTGACGAACAATCCCTTGCCGCCGACCTTCGACAACGCCACGTCCAGGATGCGGTCCCCTTTGGTTACGATTTTTCGAATCTCGAACCGGTAGGGCAGGTCTTCCCGCGCGCAGAGCGCTTCCAACGCAGAGATGACATGGCCGGTCTGGGTAAGCGCCAAGGCGCTTTGCCGGGTTCCAACGATAATTGTACGCATATGAATCCTCCTTACTGCCTGATCGCCTGCTTCTCCATGTTCTTCACTCCCATCTAGTGGTGAAATGCCGATAGGGAATTCAAGCTGAAATTCAACACCATAATCGCATAACATCCTACATTCAACAGAGCGAGTCGAAATCCTGTCAACACAGCACGGGATCGCACCCAAAAATAGAAAAAATAAAGAGCAAGGGCAATCAATGTGAACCAAATCTTGAAATCGGTCATTAGCTCAATCCGCTTGCCTAGCAACACCGCACCAATGGCGACCGCCGCGGAGAGCAGGAAGAACGGAATTCCGACGATGACGCCGAAATAAGACATTCGTTCCATCCGCTCTAGGCTGGGCAAGCGCCGCACCGCTTCTGACCATTGCCTTCTCTTGAGACGATGGTGCAAAAAGACGTACATCCCGGAAAAGATCGCACCCACGGTCAAGGACGCGAACCCGCAAGCGGCAAGCGTAATGTGAAAGACAAGCAAATGGTGCATCATCTCCCACTCCACCATGACGGAAGGAGACGTCGGATCATGCAACATATTGATAATCAGCAGCGCAAACCCGACCAGATTGACGAAAAATACGACATACTCGATAGAAAAAAAACGGTTGATCGCCAAGGACACCGTTACAAGCAGCCAGGAGAACAAAAACATGAACTCAAAGCTGCTGATGAGCGGGGTATCCTGATATCGGATCAGGCACGCGACGAGAAATATCGTCTGCAGCACCCATACAAAAACAAGAAACCCTGTGCCCATCCGCTTCGCTCTCCGATTCCTCCCCGCGGTATCGGAAAAATAAAACAGAAGGCTTAGGGCATATGTATAAATAATTGCATTGTAAATCCAGCTATTCGTCAACATAGGAACCTGCCGCCTCCTGAACCCCGTCTAGCAAGTTACCGCGGCCCATGACAGAACCGGCTTGGTCCGTTCCGGCTCTTCTTCATCGCGCCGGGAGGAAAGAGCGGCGGATTCCCGCTTCGTTCCCTTATGCGGCTCGGAAGCAGCCATCGTCTCTTCCAGGGCGAATAGCTGGGTAAACATCTGAAGCGCCTCATCCACGTTCTTCTCTGCTGCAAGCTCCTTGATCTGCAAGATCGGATCATGCATCATCTGGTTCAGCATGCTCTTCGTGAGACGGCGAATCAGCTTCACTTCCCGCTCGGACAACTCCGGAAGCTTGTTGAACAGGTTCTCCAGCGTATCCTGATGGATGCGCTCCGCCTTCGTCTGTAGGGCGCGAATGACCGGTGTCACGCCAAGCATCTTCAGCCATTGGCGGTATTCATCCAGTTCGCTTGCAATCATCTCTTCAATCTTGGCCGCTTCCTTGCGGCGCTGCTCCAGATTGCTCTCTACGATACCTTCCAGATCGTCGATATCGTACAGGAACACATTCGACACGCTTCCGATCTCGGGATCGAGATCCCGCGGCACGGCGATGTCAATCAAGAAGAGGGGGCGGGACTTGCGCCGCTTCATCACCCGCTCCACATCCTGTACGGTCATCATGTACTGCTGGGCTCCGGTTGAGCTGATTACAATATCCGCGGCACGCAGGAAATCCTCGACATCCTCAAGCGCCCCGGCCTGGCCATGGAACTGCTCGGCCAGTTCCCGGGCGCGTGAGAGCGTCCGGTTCGCGACCATAACTTCAGCCGCGCCGTTCGAATACAGATGCTTGACAGTCAGCTCGCTCATCTTGCCTGCTCCGAGAATCAATACTTTCTTGTCCTGGAAGGAGCCGAAGATGCGCTTGCCCAGTTCGACGGCGGCATAGCTGACCGAGACCGCATTGTCATTGATGTTCGTCTCGGCATGAGCCCGCTTGGCCATTGTAATCGCCTGCTTGAACAGCGTATTGAACCAGGTTCCGGTCGTTCCTTCCTGCTGTGCGAACAAGAAGGCCGAACGAATCTGCCCCAAGATCTGTGTCTCGCCGATAACCATCGAATCGAGACCCGATGTGACCCGGAGCAGATGCTCCACCGCTTGATCATTTTCATATATATATAAGTAAGGCGTGAATTGCTGCCTTGGAATTCTGAACCATTGCTCCATGAAGCTGCGGATGAAATAACCGCACATATGCAGATGATCGACGATAACGTACATTTCAGTGCGGTTGCATGTCGACACCATCACGCATTCCATGACGCTCTTCGTGTGCCGCAGTTGCCGGATAGCCTCTTGCCAATCCTTCTCCGGCAGCGCGAACTTCTCCCGTATCTCCACAGGCGCCGTACGATAATTCATGCCGACAACCACGATGTGCATTGTTCATTCACCTGCTTTTGATAAATTTTGAGCATTATCAATTGATAATGATTATAACATAATTGACCCTGCCTGTCGGAGTGTAATTTGAAGATATTATGAAATGCATGTCAAAATAAGTCTGTACTTGCTGTGCGAACCTTATCCTATCATTCCTTGCGAGGGATGTCACGCAAATGATTGATTGCTATTCAGGTTGGAAGTAACGCTCCAGCGTCTCGTCGAGGCGCTGATCGGCCGCTTGAAGGGCTTCATTCCTCGAGCCAATAATCTTGCCTGACGAATGGAACAGACCAGCGTAGCTATCCGACAGTTGAGCCGCGATGGCTGCAGCCTGCTCGAGAACCTTCTGCTCTAGATCGGTCAATAGTCGATCGCCACTAATCTGCAGGACAGTGATGAATTCTACGAACCGCCTTAGACCGGGAAGCGGGGCCAACCGATCGCCACCTACCGCCCGGACGAGCCGTTCATGCGCATAACCGGCCGAATAGGCGACCAGCTTCACTTTGTTCAGCGGAGCGGTCGACTCGTACCGCTTCGCCTCCTGCATCGTTCCTTGCCACAGGCTAATCTGGAACTGGGCAACCTCATACAGCATCGATAACGGATCGGATCCCGCAGAGGATGGCTTCAACATTCCGTACAGCTGCATGGCAGGCCACAGTACGAGCAAAAACAGTAAAACGGCCAGGACGGGGCCGCTCCGAAATTGGCGTCTTCTCATCAAATTCTCCTATCTATAGTGGTTTACTTTATCGTATGGGGAGGCAGAAGAACAAATAACCATGGATGCGGACATCCATGGTTATTTGTTCCCTTCGATAACGGGACAGGCCTGAATCATTTATTTGCTACCATCGTATTCAGATACGTCAAAACAAAATAAAAACCCGTTCCCTGCATCATCGCAGCAAACGGGCTGAACTCCACTTTATACGAGTTGCTGTACATTCATCTCTGGTGTAACGACTTCCATTTCCCCCAGGCCGCGAATCAGCTTCTTGGCATAGGTACGTTCCGGTTTCAATACAGAGACCAGGTAATCAATGGCTAACTGCGGATCGACGGTCTCGCCGCAAGTGTAACAATCAATGGCTGCAAATCCACGTTCAGGATAGGTGTGGATAGAAAGATGACTTTCAGACAACATGACAAGGACGGTTGCCCCTTGTGGTTCAAACTGCTTGGATTGAACGGACAAGACGGTTGCTCCACATGCCTCAGCGGCTTCAACCAACTGGGTCTGCAAGTATTCCGCATTATTCAGCAAATGAAAGTCGACTCCCCATGTGTCAACAGCAACGTGTCTTCCGAAAGTTGAGTATTCCATCTTTCGGTTCCCCCTTCCTAGGAATAAAATGTTGTAAAGATTTCATCCGCTAGGACCTACGTCATTCACTTCCCGAGGGAAAAATCTCTCGCAACATGCAATGTCCTGAGTGAATCCTGGTTCCTATATTATTTTCAACGAAATTAAAAATAACATCTTCCACACATAAATGCAACCCTTTTTTTCGGAAACGTGTCATCCTGCTGTGTGCGGTCGCCTGCCCTTCCTGCGAGCACAAAAGAACCCTGCTCTCCCGGAAGGAGTGCAGGGTCTTCAGCAGATGATCCCTTGATCGTATGCTTCTATGCTTCAAGTATGAACAATTGGTGTGCGAGACGGCTTAATTGCGCGTCAATATGTTGGATGAATTCAGTGGAATGCGCCTGATTCCGCTCATCCAACAGCATATTCACCTGCTTCTGCAAGGAATCGATGTGTTGCTCCGCGCTGTTCTTCTGGAACATCTTCTGCAGGTTGTGCACGGAATCCTTATGCTCGTAAATGATACGCGACTCTTGCTGCTTCCGTTCTTCAATCTTGTGTACTGCACCGTCTTCATAATAATAAGTCATCGTAAATCCGGCAAAGATGCGATTGACTACCGCTTCGCCACGGAATGTCGCCACAAGCTTATGCATCACTTGCGTCAATTTCGGATGAACTAAGCGGCAAGATGTTACACAGACATACCGATTGCCTTGCTTCTCGAACAAGAAGGTAATCTCATCACCCTGGCCGTCTTCAAGAACCACCTCTTGATTGCCGTTCTCCAATACTTTTACCCCAACGGAATGCAGGGCAAGTGACTGTAAAAATCGGGTCAACTGAGCTTCCGTCAACTGCAAACTGGCTTTCACATACTCTGTGGCTAACCGCCGAGCCATAAAAACTCTCCTTAATTGGTTTTTACAACATGAAAAATTATACTCTTATTATACTACAACACCAAAATGAATTCCTGTTTACAAGCCGCCAAATACGAGTGGATTTTTTAAAAAATCGCCATCATCCGGAATTGAGCCCATGTTTCTCCCGTGATCCTCACTAAATAACTGTTCCAGCACGGTCTCCCTCATGCGCTCACCGATTTTATGGGCGATAGCCTATCCACCGGCGCGCATAATTATTCATCCGGCTGCAAAGCATCTTGCTCCGTCTCCCCGAACGATTGGTGAGACAGAATCATATCCCACAGCTCCTGCCGGCCCTGTCCGGTCTCGGCCGAGAACAGAACAAGCGGGTTATCCGCATGCAGATCGAGTGTCGTCCGGACCTGCTTCAAATGCTTAGGCCAGCGGCTCTTCGGCACTTTATCCGCCTTCGTAGCGACGACGGCGACCGGCACCTCGTAATGGGTCAGCCACTGATGCATCATGCAGTCGTCCTCGGTAGGCGGATGCCGCAAATCGACGACGAGCAGCACGAGCCGCAGCGCGTCGCGTTCGCGGAAGTAAGCCTCGATCATTTTGCCCCAAGCGGCGCGTTGCACTTTAGACACTTTGGCATAGCCGTATCCCGGGACATCAACGAAGTACATATTATCATTAATCCGGTAATAGTTAAGCTGTTGCGTCTTGCCCGGCTGCGAGCTGGTGCGGGCCAGATTTTTACGCATCATCATCTTATTAATGAGGGACGACTTCCCTACATTGGAACGGCCGGCAAGACCGATCTCCGGAAGGCCGTCGTCCGGATATTGAGCAGGACCAACCGCGCTAATAATGAATTCGGCATTCGTGATTTTCATATTCCGTGCTCCCTTAACGATGTATACATCTGTCTTTATCGTGCCTCTATTGTACACTACTTTATAGAAATCCTCCATCAGCAAGGGAAAAGTGCCCGAGCCATTGCCAAGGACATGCCACCATTAGCCGGGAACTGCGCCGAAACGCAGCCCAAGAGACTTACCGTGCGGGGCCATCTCAGGAAAGCGATGTCCAGCGTCGTTAGGCCTCCATTCCCGCAGGAAAGTGGACACCGGAGCTGGCCATGGTCATCGAACCATTTCTCGGTTTTGAAAAGCGGATTGGAGTATCCGTTGGTTTACCGTATTTGGCACAAGCCTGAAACGAAAGGAGAAGGTCTTACCAAAATTGATTTGGC
>NZ_BALG01000027.1 GCF_000315235.1 Paenibacillus popilliae ATCC 14706
TCTAGGCTGCTGTTAATAGCAACCGTTTTTGGCGTTCTCATTGGACACTCCTCCCTACGTAGCCCGCCGGCTTAATTGTTATTTGAGAGGGGGCAAGATGCCCCCACATGTGTCACTTAAACAACAGAACACCGACTATTACGCAACTGACGAGGGCGCCAGCAATCATGATGATTAGGGTGGCAAGCTCGATCTTTTTCATCGTATCCCTCCGTTTATGATATACTTGAGTCGGACGACCGGGTCACTACCCGCCCCGAAGGGCGAGTAGCTTTCTTAGTCATTTATCCCTGATAAGGATGAATACTAAGGTGATGATGGCGGCTAGGAGTTGGACAAGGGCTGTCGTGAGCACAACCAACTCCTTAGTCGATACCCGGTCGTCTTTTTGCTGTGGTTCTGGCTGCGGCGACCTATGGTTTTTCTTTTTGGCCATGTTGTTCACCTCCTTTCTATACTCTAATTATATACTATGCATAGTATATGGTCAACACTTTTTTGTACTGTGCACAGTATAATTTTTGTGGTATCATGTATCATAAGATGGGGTGATCAGAATGGAAGAGAAGAAAAGAAACGCCGCTACTCGCGCAAAACAGAAGTACAACAACGCAAATTACGATCAAGTAAGGGTTTGGGTTCGTAAGGGAGAAAAAGGCCGGATCGATGCTGCCGCAGCCAAGCTCGGCAAGAGTCGTAACGCCTTTGTGGTGGAAGCGATCGACGAAAAAATTGAGCGCGAAGGGTTGGAAAGCCCGTCTGAAAATGATGAGCAAGACAAAGAGCCCCAGGAGTAGTCCTGGGGCTCTTTTACTTGTTATTTAAATTTAAAGGGAATTACTTTTGCCGATTCATTTTGAATCAAGTATCCATTATCAAGATTGGCGAACGCTTCGATTTCTTCTCTAGGTAGTGCGATCTCAGTGACAATGTCTTGCCTTATAATTATTTTATTCTCCACTAGCGCTTCAAATGCTTGCTTTAAAAGCACGGGGTCTTCAAAAGTTAACTCATCGTCCAATGGTTCTTTTGTTAGCCAATTATTCTTGGCCATCTTCTTTCTCATATAAATATATTGGTCGTCCGTTAAGATCCCCAGGCTTTTTGCTCTATACGACATTGCAGCGATAGAGACTTTCCAACGCTTCTTGAGAGCAATGAAATGTTCTATTGAAGAAGAAACAATTTCCGAACAAAAGCTAGGAGATGGCAGAAGAAAAGAACCAGCGAAACGATGAGCCTCTTTCTCTATCCGTGAATAATTTTCTCTTTTGTTAAATTCATTAGGCTTGATTTTTGAATGTAAAACCAAATGTGCAAGTTCATGTGCAATATCAAATCTTGAACGGGATGCTGTTTTATCGCTACTCAATAAAATGTAAGGTCTCTCCATATTATGCCAACTGGAGCAAGCGTCTATTGAGTAATTAGAAAAAGAAGCCCTCGCAATAATAGCTCCCATTTTTTCAAGCAATAAAGTTACATTGCTTATAGGGCCATTCCCTAATCCCCATTGTTTTCTAACTTCAATCGCCATTTCATCAATTAATGAGAAATCAGTTGGAAAATAATTTTCTCGTGTGATCAAACGAGGTATGTTCAAACTTGGATATTCTATGAACTGCTCTGTATACTTATGAATTTCTTTTACACGGTTTAGTTTATTTGCATGTACTTTCTTTGACCTAACTGTTGAATTTGACTTACTTCTAAAATAGATAACAGAGTCACTTGGTGCTTCCATGGGCTTATAAAAATAATTTACTGGTACTGACAAAATTGAAGAAATCTTCTCCAAGATTTCGAAACTTGGTGTAGCTTTTCCTTTTTCGTATTTAGATATCGCTTGGTGTGAAACATCTAGAAGTTCTGCTAAATCCGTTAATGTGTATCCTGTAACTTCTCGTGCCTCGATAAGTCGCTCAGGAACAAACTTGGAAAAGCGACTATTTGCCTCCAAGGCCCTCCACCTCTTTTGTAAAATTTCTAAAATCAATTAGAGTCCCTGATGTAATGGTCTCCTCAGGTTCTTTGTCGTCAATCTTCTCTTGATGAATAACATGTAGATCATGTAGAAGATTGATGCGTTCTCTCCACTGATGAGGGAATCCAATGTTAACAAATTCGGGAGTACTCCCACCACTACTATAGGTTAAAAGTAAATAGTAATTTTCATTATGAAGAAAATTCCCGACATCTATATCAGGGAAATAAAGCATCCCCTGGTTGGCCAATTGTAACTTGTCCCTAAAATAAGCAGGACGTGCAATATTATATGTAGTCTTAACTTGGCTGAATGTCATAACTACTTGATTGTATGAGAGTACAAGGTACTTATGACTACGGTTACGATTGTATTCATAAGAATATGATAATGGAAGTTCCTTTAAATCAATTTGCTTTTGAAAGAGATAACCGATAGCAAGGTTTCTTAAATATCCCTCATGGAGCTTACCCAGTTCCCAGTTAAGAATAGAAGTGTGCTTAATCGATTCCCTTGTTAATGTATATGCTTGTTCTACTACGGAGAGTATTTTTCCCCTAATATTTATCGGAAATTCCGATTTGATTATTTCTTTTGTGTCTGTATGTAATATTGCTGGCTGCATTTTCATCATCACCCCTTGACAAATCCTTGTTGCAACTATCGTACCAAAAACAACGTTTTTTTGCAACCAAATCTGAATAAGGTCTTTGATATGTTAGATAAGCTTTGCACAGCATTAAAATGAAAACTGGACGATATCATTGAGTACGTAGATGACAAAGAGCCCCAGGAGTAGTCCTGGGGTTCTTGTTGTGTAGAGACTAAAAGAGTTGAGAAAGAATCCGACGACTCTATTGAATGGGTGCAGTAAAAAACAGTATGAGAAATAAAGCTTTTGTTTCCAAAAGTTAGGACATGATGTATACTGGAGATAAGAATAAGCTTAGAAGTGTGAAATTATTGGGACTAATTTCCTAGACTAAATTAAGAATTTAATATTTTCAATTACTTTTTAGGAGAAAGAGTAATGTTACATGTATCCTATATTTTTGTTGCAGAAGAAGCATATTTCAGTGATGGGAAAATAAGCGCAGTAAATATTTTCGATGAAATGCCGGTGAAAGTTATCCCTTCGTTATTGGAGAAAAACATCCATTTTATTATTGGCATCACCGCCGAAGAAGCGGATGATGAACAAGAATTTAACATTAGGATAAGGGGAAAAGGGTTTAAGGTTGATTCACAACCATTAAAAGTTCAATTTACAGAGTATGATAAAATTTGTGTTTACAACTTGTTTATCGACAAATTCCCTATTTTATCTGAGGGGACTGTATACTTTGAGGCTGTCTATAAAGACAAAGTGATAGGTAAATACCCTGTAAAGATTTTTGGGGAGGAGGATTAACATGGCATACGTACAATCGCTATCCCTACACCTTGATATTCAATCTAAAAAAAACACGATATTTTTTACGGGTTGTTCAGTAGGCTACACGGAAACTGAAAAGATTATCGCAAGCAATCTTTCGCAAATGGTGCATGACGAAGAATTCTACCGGAAACATAATCTAATTAAAGTAAACTTTGATGTGAAAGTGAAAAGGAGGAATAAAATTGAGATTAGAAGCATCTATTTAATAAAGGATACTGGTCACGTAATCAAGCGTCCACTTGAGGCCGTAATCTTATTAGACGGTGAAGATGATACTGCAACCCAAAAAAGGGATGGTGTTGTTAGTATGCCTGCTAATGACCGTACATATAACGTTATTTTTAAGAGTTCGTTGTCGATATTCATACTGTCTTTTATCTTTTTTGCAATTAGTGTTGTAACAAAAATAATTCCTTTGGAAGTATCAATTACAGGAACAGTAATGTCGCTAACTATTTCATTGGCGACTGTGGGACTCGACTTCCTTTTCAGGAGGAATTTTGAATGACCACATCAGCAGGTGACTTTGTTTTACCTGGTTTCAAAGAACTGGCATTGAAAGTTTGGACACCAATCATGTCCTTTGTATTATTTTTGTTTTCCATGATTGCGGTTGTAATCTTTAAGGCGAAAGATGTCTCGGAAACGTTTAGTTTTGATTTTGCTATTTGGGTATGGATTTTTTTTGCAATAGCTTTTACTCCTCTATGTGGATATATTATGTGGCATCAAACTGTCAAAATAATGACTGGCCAGGCAAAACCTAAAAAAATAAAGACTAAAAAAAAGAAAGAAATAGAAGCGACAGAAGTATCATAAAGCCCATAGGGTCTGTAAATAATTTTGTACATTGCGGCTGGGCAAGATTCTGGAGCCAGCTAATGCCCCATACTGAAAAACACAAGCCCCGGATCGCTCCGGAGCCATGGTAACTTATGCTCATCACGCATAAATAAGATAAACCACGAAGAGCCTCGGGAGTAGTCCCGGGGCTCTTGCTAATCCACTCGTGACCATATTTTGACCATATTCGCACCTGAAAGTATCCGAAATTATCCGAACTTAATTTCTCAAAAGGCTGATTACCCTAAGAAATCCTATATTATAGGAAGCGAAATTATACGGAGATGATCTTTCCACTGATAGAGGACGCGCTCCTGCGTGGCGGCCGGGCGCTGGTGGCGACGCCGCGGCGGGATGTGGTGTTGGAGTTGATGCCGCGGATAAAGGAGGCGTTCCCGAACGAACGGGTCGTGACGCTGTATGGCGGAAGCCCCGATCGTTGGGGAGAGGGCGGAATTACGCTGGCGACGACCCATCAATTGCTGCGGTTCGACCGGGCATTCGATCTCGTTATTATTGATGAACTGGATGCGTATCCTTATCATCATGATCCGGTGCTCCATCGCGCGGCAGAGCGTGTCTGTCGCCGAGGGGGCGTTTTTGTGTTCCTATCGGCTACGCCGCCGGAAGAGATGCAGCGCCAGGTTCGGCGCGGGACGCTGCGGTACGCGCGGGTGCCGGTACGATATCATCGGCATCCGCTGCCGGTTCCGGCACGGGTCGCGATGCCGGTCGTCGCTTCGTGTTTGACGCGCGGGTCGCTCCCTGGGGCACTGCTCCGCCGAATGGAGGAATCGGTTGGCAGGGGAGCGCAAGTATTTGTCTTCATCACCCGTATCCTACAGATAGAAGGTGTCGTAAGGCTGTTGCAGCGGCAATTTCCGCAGATTCGGGTGGAGGGGACCTCGGCAGCGGATGCGCAGCGCGTAGATCGGGTGCTCCGCTTCCGGGAGCGGGACATTCGGATGCTGGTTACGACGACGATATTGGAGCGAGGCGTAACGGTGCCGAAGAGCGACGTGTATATTCTCGATGCGGATGACAACCTATTCGATGAAGCGTCGCTCGTCCAGATGGCAGGCCGCGCTGGACGATCGAAGGATGATCCGGCAGGCAAGGTCATATTCGGTTCCCGGCAATGGAATCGGGCACAGCGTAGGGCGGTGCGGCAGATTCACGAGATGAACCGGCTGGCGCGGCGGCGTGGTTATCTGCTGCCCGCTTACAAGGGAAGGAGATGGCGTATTGGCTGAACCGGCAGCACAGGGGCATTGGATTGAACGGGGGCTGCAGCGGTTGCTGCGGCCACAGGCGGTTCCGTGTAATATATGCGGTCAGGCGCTGGGCGCATTGGCAGCCGCCTATTATAAGGAGATAAGAGAAGGATCATTAACGAATGAACTATGTGGCAGATGCTTGAGGGATATCCCTTGGATTGAATGGATCGGATGCAGGTCATGCGGCAGGGGCATTCGCTGTCCCGATTGTGCACGCGCTCCGTTAGCTTCGCACGGCTTGTCCGCCAATCGGAGCGTGGTTCAATATAATGAGACGATGAAGCAATGGTTGGCGGAATATAAGTTCCGGGGAAATATCCGGTACGAGTCGGTTATAGCCGCTATGATGCTGGCATCTTTTTCGATGCTATTCCATTCTGTCTATCCTGCAAAGGATGAAGAAGATAATCGGTCAGTGCCAAGGCTCAGGAAGTGGTTGTGGGGAACTCCATTGGTGGAGGTGCTGCCCGACCTCGTAACTTATGTGCCGTCGACGGCGCCCCGGCTGCAAGCGCGCGGGTTCAACCAGGCGGAACGGCTGGCCCAGATGTTGGGACAAGCTTGGAACCGTCCGGTCGTGGCGCTGCTTGACCGGAAGCGGGATGGGGAGAAGCAGAGCAAGCAAGAGCGCCGAGGACGGGAGCGGAGTGCAGCCGCAGCCTTTGCGTTGAACAGACATGCGCCGGCCGTTGCCGCCCGCGGCTTGTCTTCAGCTTTGGTCGGAACGATTAAGCGGCGGGGGCAAATCCGGATTCTCATCATTGATGACGTGTATACGACAGGCAGCACGCTCCGCGCCTGTGCCCGCCAGATTACGCGGCTGAACGACGCCTTTCACATCCCGGTAAATACAACCAGCTACACCTGGGCGAGAGCCTAAATGTTAGCGGTTGTACAAAGTCTGCTTCTAATCACGAAATGAGGCGCTGAACGGCCTCTTTTGAACGCGGAGATGTATTAAAAATCCTCTCGTTTTCTGTCGATGAATAAGTTATGATAAATTACAGCGGCATGAAAGGGGGCATGAAGATGGAGTTAAGCAATTGTCCGCGCTGCGGAAAACTGTTCGCAAAGGCATTCAGGGATATTTGCCCTGCATGTCTGAAGGAGATTGAGCAGGAGTATGAACGATGCGTGGCCTGTTTGCGCGAGAAGCGCCAAATCAGTATGGATGAGCTAAGTGAAGAGACGAAAGTCAACCGGTCCCAGATTACGCAGTTTATCCGGGAAGGACGTATTTCCATATACCAAGCTCCGAATTTGGCATATGATTGTGAAGTATGCGGCAACCCGATTCGGGAAGGACATATGTGCGAGTCATGCCGGACAAGGCTGGTTCGGCAAATACAGGAAGCAGGCAATGCGAAGGAACCGGAGAAAAAAAACACGGCCTCTGGAACGGGGGCGTACCGGGCTTTTGAATCGTCCCGTAACAAATAGGCCGTGGCATCCAACTTCTTTGGGTTAGAACTACATTTTCCATGACACGGAACCGATAATCATAGTAAAGGTTATCGGTTTTGTTTTATGTACAGATATGCCTATAATAGAATGCAACAAGTTGGAATGAGGGCGGGATGCGAGCCGGATGAACGGCCGTCTGCCGTGTGAAATGAGGTGGAACGATGAAGATTAATGAAAGCCAGCGCGCCGGAGCAATCCAATATTATCAGAAGCAGCAATCGGCCGAAAAGATCTCTCAGAAGTCAACCCGCAAGGATGAACTGACGATATCGACCGAAGCGAAGGAAATGCTGGATGCGCAAAACCGGGTGAGCAATCCGGCCCGCCAGGAGCACATTGCCGAACTGAAGCAGGCCGTTCAGACAGGGACGTATCATGTCGCTGCCGATAAGATTGCGGAGAAGCTGCTTCCCCTGTTGCGCAAAGAAACTGAATGAGCGGAGGAACAAATGTGAGCGCAGCGCCAATTGTGGAAGTATTGAGCCGCATGGAGGATATGTATTCAGAGCTCGTCCGTATCGGGGAAGCCAAGACCCAGGTGATTATTCAGAACGACATCGATAGCCTGGTCAAGCTGTCCCAGCAGGAATCGAAATGCTTGAAGCAGCTTGCTTCCCTGGAGCAGGAGCGGGGAGAGGCCGTACGGTCGTTCCTGCAATCGAAGGGGATTAAATCGCAGTTGAAGCTTACGGTAACCGAGATAACGAAGCTGATTTTCGACGCGAATGAGCGGCAGGAGATGCTGGCCGTGCAAGAACGTATCCGGGTGGTGCTGGAAAAGTTGAAGTTCATCAATGACCATAACCAGACGCTCATTCAGCAGTCCATTCATTTTGTCGAATATCAGCTTAATTTGCATATTGATTATTCCGATCAAGACATGCTGTACCGCCGTCCGGAGCAAGCTGCCCCTCAATTCAGCAGACCCGGCATGATGGATACACGTGCATAGACGGAGGAAAGAAGGGAAGGAATAAAGATGGTATCAACCTTTCACGGACTGGAGACAAGCAAGCGCTCCTTGTTCGTCCAGACGACCATGATGCAGACTTTGGGACATAACATTGCCAATGCTTCAACGGACGGTTATACGCGACAGCGAGTGGACGCCTCTGCGACCCGGCCGTTGGCGATGCCGGGCATGTATAACAGCGTAGCTCCGGGGCAACTGGGCACCGGTGTGCAGCACGACAGTATTACCCGGATCCGTGATAGCTTCCTCGATGTCCAATTTCGCAGAGAGAATCAGTCTCTCGGTTCATGGAGCATCATCGATAATACGATCCGCTCGATCGAGACTTTCTTCAACGAACCGTCGGATAATGGCTTGCAGAGCGTCATGGATAAGTTCTGGAACTCTTGGGAAGTCCTCAATCGCGACCCCTCCCTGCTCAGTGCGCGCGTTGAAGTGGTCGGCGCGGCAACCAACTTCACCGATATAATGAGGAAACTTGATGAGTCCTTGACCAAGCTGGAGAATGATATTCAATCCAGCATCAATAGCAAAGTGAACGAGGCGAACGGTTTGATCGCGAATATCGCGGCCTTGACGGGCGACATTAAGCGAGTTGAACCGGAGAACAATGCCAACGATCTCCGGGATCAGCGTGACTTGTTGATTGATAAGCTCTCTACCATTATTGACGTGCAAGTGACCGAAGGAGAGGCAGGCGATATCACCATCCTGTCCGGGGGAATTACGGTTGTTGGGAACGGAGAGGCGACGGAGATCGCTGCGGATGTAGAAGCTGCGTCAGGACAGCTTCATGGCTACTCGCAATCGCTTGCCGAAGTAGCTCAAGTGCGGAACCAGATGAATGCGATGGTCAGAACGATGGTAACCGGAACGGTGGATGTCGAGCTGGCGGCAGGCTATGTGGCAGCTTCGGATCTCGTTGCCAAGAGTGCCGTGGAGCTGGAGAACGGGACGACGATCCCGGCAGGCGGCACGATTCCAGCCGGTTCGCGCCTGAAAGGACCCGCCACGGTGGAAGTAAACGGATTTAACGGGCTGCATAGTCTTGGTTATACGTTGACAGACCCTGCCAAGTCCGGCATTCCGTTCTTCACGACGAAGGATGGCGGTGAATTCTCGATCAGCAACATCCAGGTCAATGTCGATATCGTGAATAACGTCAGCAATATTGCGGCTTCCGGCCGCTATGATACCGAGAACGGGCAGAACGTAACGGTCAAGGGAAACAGTGTCATCGCGCATGCGTTGGCCTCCCTTCGCGATAAATCATTCAACTACCCGGCTGATTTGACGTCGTTGTCTACGGGTTCCATAGACGATTATTACCGGGCGGTTATGGGAGATCTGGGAACGCGGGCGATGAACGCGAAGCGGTATGTCCTAGTGCAGAGCGATATGGTCGATTCCGTTAAGTACCGCCGAGAATCGGTGAGCGGCGTATCATTGGACGAAGAGACGGCAGACATGATTCGCTTCCAGCATGCTTATAATGCGGCGGCGCGAAATATGACGGCGGTGGATGAAATGCTGGATCGGATCATTAACCAGATGGGTGTTGTTGGTCGTTAATTTAAAATAGCTAGTAGCTAGCTAACGGGAATAGGAGGATGGAACATGCGTGTAACGAGTGCAATGCAGAACACCCAATTTCTTCGCAATTTGCGACATATTAACAGCAACACCCTTGACCTGAATAATAAGTTATCTTCCGGTCAACGCATTCATCGGCCGGGCGACGATCCAGTCGGCATCGGCTATCAGATGAGGTATGACAGCGAGCTGAACCGAAATGATGAATTTACTGCCAATGCAGAGATGGGTTCAGGCATGCTGCGTACAATGGATTCCTTGCTGCAGCAGGCAAGCGATGTGCTGAAGCGGGTGCGCACGCTGGTGCAGCAAGGAGCGACAGGTACAACGCCGGATGATGCGCGCGAGGCGAATGCGGCCGAGCTGAAGCAGCTCAAGGAGCAGCTTGTCATGATCGGGAACAGCTCCTACAACGGCCGCTATCTGTTCAACGGCCAGAAGACGGATATACCCCCTTATACGACGGAGGGGGCGGCGACGGAGAAGACAGACGAAGGCGTTTACAGACTGAATGTAAGTCCTGCGGTCACCGTTCCGGTAAGTATTACGGGCGAATTGATATTTGGCGAGGCCGTCGATACAACGCTACCGATCGATAAAGATAACGATAATATCTTTCAAATGATGAATGATATGATCAATGCGGCAGAGAATAATGACATCGACGGACTATTGAATGGATTGGAGCGAATTGACGCCGCCTCCGACCGGATTAATACGCAATGGGCAGAGATTGGGGCGCGTATGAACCGCTTCGAGCTGATGGAGAACCGCCTGGCAGATGATAAAGTCAACTTACAGGGGGAACGCGCCCAAGTCGCCGATGTCGATATGCCGGAAGCGATTATCGCCTTGAAGACACAGGAAAACGTGATGCAGGCAGCCTTGGCAACCGGAGCAAAGATTATGCAGGTATCGCTGATCGACTTTATTCGTTAGTCGGAGAAGGGTTGAATTCCAATGAAGATATCGGATACCCTTAGGCAGATTCAATCGCATTCCTTCCGGTATGAGCCGGCGGAGTTAACGATTCATCGGCGTCCCGCCGAGCTAGAGGCCGATTGGCAGCCGGTCTGGGACGAGCTGGGGCTGGAGCGTCCCTCGCTCTTTGCCCGTGAGCAGGCGAATTCTGCAATGCAGATTGCCATGAAGGGAACGGCGCAGAAAGCGCAAGAGGGCGATCGACTTGGCAATATTGCCAAGTCGAAGACGACATTCGGTCAGATCGCATTCGAACGTTATATGCAAAAAGGCGAAAAGGAAGTGCGGCTCTACGCGCTGCCTTCCCAAAGCGTAGCCATCGATATACGGGTTTATCCGCCGGAAATTGAAGTGCAAACGAAAGGTGTTGTTCGGGAATGACAGTAACCAATGGTACAGTCGCATCACATGTTACGATCCATAGTTCCAATTATGGGGCTCTCCATCCTGAACCTCATCAGATCTACGAGTTTGTCAAAGGCATGATCGGATTTCAATCCATTGCCCGATACGCCTTATTGCCATATGATGACTCCGTCTTCTACATTCTCCATGCGGTGGATGAGGAACGAAGCTTTATCTTAATTCCGGCGGAATATGTTCAGAACTACAGCTTTCCTATTGACCGGAATACCGTGGAAGCGTTAGAGGTTGAAGCGCCTGAGGACGTCGTCACCATGCTTGTCGTTAATATTATTAACGATGGGATGAGCGTGAACTTGCGAGCTCCCGTCCTCTTCTCGCCGACAACACAGAAGGGCTGTCAGTATATCATCATGGACTCCAATCTTCCCGTCCGACATTTTATCCAAGGAAGGGAAGAATAGGATGCTGGTGCTGAAGCGAAAAAACGGCGAGACGGTGATGATCGGCGACGAGATTGAAGTGCATGTGCTTGGCGTAGAAGGCGATTATGTCAAGCTTGGCTTTGTTGCTCCGAAAAATGTGCAAATTATGCGGAAAGAATTGCATGAGAGCATTATGCAAGAAAATACTTTCGCCGTGGAGACCACGAAGGGAGCCAACGAAAACCAAGCTATCCATAGGATTGAAATGTTGAAGAAGTTTAAAAAATGAAAGATGTGCCCACAGGAAAGCCCGCATAAGGAAAATTGCCATGCAGTGAGGTGGATCTAGATGAGCGGCATTCATCGTACATACACCGCGAGTATAGACTTACAGCTTCATCGGTCAGCGATACAATCCTTGAAAAATATGTTTGGCAATAAATTACCGGGGGAAGCTACTTCTTCACAACCTGGATCTACCTTGGCTTACATCAATATGAGCATCGAAGACAAGCAGGATCTGCAAAAAAAGCTGGAGGAGTTGAATGAGTCGATTGCCGACGCCGGCAAAGAGTTACATTTTAAATACCACGATGACGCCGAAGAACTCTATGTCGAGGTTATCGATAAGAAGACGAGGGAAGTGATAGCCACCTTGCCTCCGGAATATTTAATAGATTTGTCGGTCAAGATGAAAGAGCTTATTGGCTTTTTTTTAGATAAAAAAGTGTAAAGAAAGGTGGTAGTAACCATGGCAATTACCGGGATTAGTAATAGCAGTTACTCGTCGATGATTGAACAATTAATGCAGTTGGAGAAAATCCCCTATACTAATCTTGAGCAAAAGAAACAAAGTCTTTCAGTATTTCAATCCTACTTTCGTAATTTGAATACAAAACTATCTACATTTCGCGATAAAGCCGCTGATTTAACGTTGAACGCCAACTTTAAGCTGACATCGACTCAAAGTTCGGATGAGCAGGTAGTAAAAGCTATCGGCTCTGATAAGGCTATAACCGGAAACTACCAGGTAACTGTAGAGCAGTTGGCAAAATCGCACGTCATTCAAGCGAATGAATTCAGTTCACAGGCTGATTCCTCATCTCTTGAAAACGAGACGATTACGTTCGGCCAGTCAGACGGGACGGAAGTAACCGTTACGCTGAAAGGAAAAACCTATGGAGAGATGCTTGAAAACCTCAAAAATGATATTAATAGTAATAGTAAAACCGTATCCGCCTCGTTGGTGGAGACATCCCCAGGAAATAAAACCCTAGTATTCACGTCGGTGAAAGCAGGTGAAGAAAATGGGTTCCATCAAGGGAACGGGAGTTCATCCGGAATCGGGATCACAGGAAGCGGCAGTGTTTTGAGTGACCTGGGGCTATTATCCGATGGTAGTTTACATGAGGTTCAAGCTGCACAGAATGCAAAACTGACGGTAAATGGGTTGAATGTTGAGAGTGCTTCTAACGAGGTTAAAGATGTCATTGATGGTGTAACCTTGCAGCTACAAAAAGAAGGATCTTCGGCTATGATCACCGTTGGACAAGACTCCGATAAGGTTCTCGAGAAGGTCAAAGAATTTGTTGATGCATTTAATGAAGTTCGCAAGCTGATTCGGGAAGGTTTGGCCAAGCCAGAAGAAACAACAGATAGTACATCCTACAAGAAAAAAACGCTTCAAGGTGATTCGACATTACGTCAATTGGATATGATGCTAGGAAGTTGGATGTCCGGCAATATTGCTGGCCTAGGCACGTTGGCCGACCTTGGGATTGAAATCGATAAAGATAAAAAAGGATCCGAGATGACAGGGGAGATCGTCTTTGATGAAACGAAGTTTAAAGAAGCCCTGGAACGTGATCCAGAAAAAGTGATAGCGATGTTTAATGCAGATGAAACCGACAGTTCGGGCAACCAACAGCAGGGAATTGCAACCCTCTTAAGTGAAGAACTTCGTACGTGGACAAGCAAGGCGAACGGACTTTTACAATCCCGCGTGAGTGGCTATGATGCTGAAATCTCTTTTGTTACGGAATCCATGAGTAAAATGGAAGTGCGTCTTCAATTGAAAGAAGAGCAATTAAAAAGACAATTTACAGCGTTGGAAGTGGCTCTAGCCAAAATGGATAACGATATGTCTTATTTGACCAGTCAAATCAATAGTTTGTCTAAGCAAAGCTAGCAGGTTAAGGGGATGAATAGATGTATAGAAATAGGACCGCCGGTTATCAAGCATACCAAAAAAATAAATATGAAACAGCATCCCCTCATAAATTGATCCTGATGCTGTATTACGGGGCGCTAAAGTATACGAATCAGGCGGAAACTGCGCTGGCAGAAGGAAATTCCTTGTTGGCTCACCAATATATTCTGAAGGTGCAGGATATCATCTATGAGTTGATTGCTAGCTTGAACGAACAAGAAGGCGGGGAAATTGCACAAAATCTCAAAAGTTTGTATCTGTATGTTATCGATCAATTAGTTCAAGCCAATGTCCAAAAATCAGCACAGCCGCTAGCGGAAGCCAAAGCCGTGATTCAATCCATCAAAGACGCCTGGGAAGCGATCGGAAAAGAAGTTACAGCAGGTCGAAATTATGCATAAGATCCGGACAAGAATGGATATCTACGATGAGATGATCGACATATGCGAACAATATCTTCTTGAGGTAAAGAATAGTGAATGGCAAGAATCAACTTTTTTTAATTTTTCAGTAAAGTGGGATCGGCTCAAGGAATTGATCCCGTCTAACGAGATAGGAGCACGGTCTGACAAGGAAAGAGAACAAGAAGTTATCCGCTGTCAAACCCTGATGAATCTCTACCAGTCTATTATGGATCAAATGGAAATACAATTAAGTCGATTGGGTTCCGAAATGAAAGGCGCCCGCCAAAGCAAGAGGATTATAAATGCTTATCAAGGCATGGGAAGAATCGATCAGATCGCTTTCTATTTTGATGAAAAGAAATAAACCGTTTTTATCAAGCAATATGAGAGCTTCTGCTTTGGGATTAGGTGGTTTGAAAATTTCTTCTCAAACAAATGTTTCGCCGCAAAGCTACAGAAACACATGGATAACATTTTACTCCTTACACTTCCATCCCATCAAGGTTGGAAGTGTTTTTTTTGCAAAAATATTTCGCATAAGGGAAAACTTATTTATATTGATGATGGTTCAATGAAATCTGGATTTCACATCCTCATCTTATAGGCCTTCGAAATTTTTAATTTAATTCAAGAAATTTTACATTTGGTATAAAAAAAGCATATCTACTGTTCGATAAATAGAATAGGCCGCAAGGAAGTGGCCATAATTACCATCACGGAGGATGATAAAGTATGTCAATGTTTATTAACACGAACGTGGGCGCAATCAATGCTCACCGCAACCTAGGTATGAACAACACAGCCATGGGCAAGACAATGGAAAAGTTGTCTTCCGGCTACCGCATTAACCGTGCGGCAGACGATGCGGCAGGTCTCGCTATCTCTGAAAAAATGCGTTTCCAAACGGGTGGCATGAAGCAAGCCATGCGCAATGCGCAAGACGGTATCTCCCTGCTTCAAACGGCTGAGGGTGCTTTGACGGAAGTACACTCCATGCTGCAACGCTTGAATACGTTGGCTAACCAAGCGGCTACGGGTACTTATGATGCGAAAGACCGTGTGAATACACAAAAAGAAGTGGATGCATTGCTCGCGGAAATTACCAGCATTGCGAAGTCCACTTCCTTCAATGGCACCAAATTGCTAAGTGCAGCCGGCAGCGTTACATTCCAAATCGGTGTTGATAAAACGAACAAGCTTACTACAAAATTTGCTGCAATGGGAAGTACCTCATTGGGACTGAATAATTTAAGAATCACTTCTCAAGCAGGTGCAGCTTCCGCGCTTGCTAAAATTGCCAGCGCAATTAATAAGGTGTCTACGCAACGCGCAGATTTTGGTGCGGTGCAAAACCGGTTGGAACATACCATCAACAACCTGGGTGTAACCGCAGAGAACCTGCATGCTTCCGAGACCCGGATTCGCGAAGCAGACATGGCGAAAGAAATGACCGATCTCACTCGCAACCAAATCCTGGTTCAAGCAAGCACAGCTATGCTGGCACAAGCAAACTCTGCGCCACAAAGCGTACTGAAACTTCTTGGATAATAATCAGCTTCATGACATTTCCGGCCCTGATGGGCTGGAAATGTCAGATTGAAGATAAACTCCCGCGAAATACTTGGTCAATGACTTTGGGGATACCCCCTTTGATACAAAGAACTTACCTAATACTGTAACCCGAGAGATGGACACGTTAAAAATGTCCTCTCTCGGGTTATTTCATTTTAAAAAAGCATATGTATTTTTTAAATTGCTATAAAAAAATCATATGTATGATTCGATATATATAATAGGCCGAAAGGAAGTGGCCGCATAAGAAATGAAATCATGGAGGATGATGAAGAATGTCAATGTTTATTAACACGAACGTGGGCGCAATCAATGCTCACCGCAACCTGGGTGCGAGCAACACAGCAATGGGCAAGACAATGGAAAAATTGTCTTCCGGCTTCCGCATTAACCGTGCGGCCGACGATGCGGCAGGTCTCGCTATCTCGGAAAAAATGCGTTTCCAAATTGGCGGCATGAATCAAGCTATGCGCAATGCGCAAGACGGTATCTCCCTGATTCAAACGGCTGAGGGTGCTTTGACGGAAGTCAACTCCATGTTGCAGCGGATGAATACGTTGGCTAACCAAGCGGCTACGGGTACTTACGATGATAAAGACCGTGAGAATACGCAAAAAGAGATGAATGCGCTGGTAGCGGAAATTAAAAACATTGCTGAGTCCACGAACTTCAATGGTATCGACCTGCTGAAAGCAACCGGCAAGGTTACATTCCAAATCGGTGTTGATAATACGAACACGCTTACTGCAAACCTAGCTAATATGGGAGCTACTGCTTTGGGATTGGCCGGGTTGTCAATTTCTTCTCAAGCAGGCGCAACTTCCGCGCTTGCTAAAATTGCCAGCGCAATTAATACGGTGTCTACGCAACGCGCAGATTTTGGTGCGGTGCAAAACCGTTTGGAACACACCATCAACAACCTGGGTGTAACGGCAGAGAATCTGTCTGCTTCCGAGTCCCGGATTCGCGAAGCGGATATGGCCAAAGAAATGACCGATTTCACACGGAACCAAATCCTGGTTCAAGCCGGCACATCGATGTTGGCACAAGCGAACTCTGCACCGCAAAACGTACTGAAGTTGTTAGGGTAAGTTCTTTGTATCAAAGGGGGTGTCCCAAATGTCATTGAAAATGACGGGGGACACCCCCTTTTCTATTAAAATAGAGCGAAGGAATGCATAGAGGCTCTGATGCTAGATTTTACATTGGACACAGAGAACCGAGAATGCGACAATAACAGCATAACTACGCAAGGAAAGCAAACGCCGCAAGGTCGCAAGAAAGTCCTATTTAAGAAATGACCGGGAATGGCCGATATAAAGCGTAGTAGTTATAAACACAAGGGTGTGATGTTTTGAAGATTAGTGTTGATGGAGCTTGGGAGGAGCAGGAGTTTCATTCTGCGCAAGAAGTCAATGATTTTTGGGAAACAAGAACGAAACCGATAGTAGAAGCGGATCGTCTCATTTATTATGTTCAAATTGATGGCCATCCGTATTATAGCGATTATGAATCGATCCTACTGGACAATTATTATCGTATTCATGAAATACATATCGTTACCCATACAAAACAAGAATGTTTTACGATTACACTGGAGGATTTGAAAACCTATTTGCCGAGAGTGGTTAATGAAATCCCCGGTATTGCGGAGAAATTATATGCAGAAGAAATAAATGATATAGGCGCGCTGATTACTCCGATCATCGATTCTTTACAATGGATGGTGAGCGCCTTGGAGTTTGCTTATGCAATCAGTGAAAAAGTAAAGGATACCAGCGGAATACGGCAATCTCTTGAGCATTTGTATAAAAATATTGAATCCTTTGTGGAGAAATTCCATGACCAATTGAGTTGGAATAATTACGTTGGTGTATCGGACCTTCTCCAATACGAGCTAGTTCCTATACTGGAAGATTGGATTCATGAAGTAGGTAAGGAGTGAGCGATATTGGATTTTTTATTATCAAATACAAAGGTCCTAAAGAAACACTTTCCGCAAGTCGCAGAATTGCTTGAAGCAAGCCCGGTAGATAGCAGCAGATATCGTACGATTACCTCTCGTGACGGCAGCCCCAATATGGAAATGCAAAAGGATGACAGGGTTGTCGCTGTACATAGCTTGTATCATCCGGAAAGGGAAGCCGCAGGCTGGCTCAAGTCTATCGAAGCGAGGCTGGAACATTGTAGTCACGTATTAGTTGTCGGACTAGGGCTAGGCTATCATGTACAGGTTCTGCTACATAAATATCCGATGAAGAAATATTATATTTATGAACCGGATATTCAAATACTGCATCAGGCATTAAAACTTCGCGATGTAACCGATATAGTATGCCATCCCAGTATGGTCACATTGGCAGTTGGAGAAGACGATTATGTACGGGCTCAACTTTTTAACGCTATTTCAAGTTCAGTGACAGATAAGTTTGAAGAAGTGACGATCCCCATTTATAAGCAATTATTTGGCGAGACGCTCGACAAACTTCATACGATGTCAAAGCAAATCTTGCTGCAATATCGAGCGAATTATGTAACGCAACATTGGTTTGAAAAAACATGGTTCCAAAATAGTATCTATAATATCGATAAAGTGTTGGCATCTAAGCCGATCGGTTCACTTGAAAAATGTTGCAGTGACATCCCTGCGATTATCATTGGTTCGGGCCCCTCATTGAGGGAGGATATTGAATATATCAAAATGCTGGGGAACAAGGCCCTGATAATCGCTGCGGGATCGAGTGTGCAAGCTTTAGTACATTATGGTATTGAACCACATCTCGTCATTTCGATGGATGGAGGAGAACCGAACCTAAAGGTATTTGAAAATGTAGATACGACGCATATTCCATTGTTATTTGCCACGATGATACATCATGGTATCGTTGAGCAGAATCATAGATGGAGATTATCTACAAGACTTAATCTTGATCAAGTAACTCCCTATCTATTCTCTAACAGCGAAAATATCGGGCCTTCCTTTATCTCCACGGGATCCGTTACAGGGACGTGCATTCAATTTGCGGCTTTTATCGGCTGCAAACAGATTTATTTGGCGGGTCAAGACCTTTCTTATCCTAATGATGAGTACTATTCGGATGGCGTGAACCATCTTGCAGCAGAAGCAAAGAAAAGTACCATTGAAGCAGCAAGTGAATGGATAGAAAACGTTCATGGCGGACAGAACCGCACGACAGAAAAAATGCTAGTGACATTAAAAGATATCGAAATCTTGCTATCGGCATTCACGGATATTGAATTTATTAATACGTCGAGCAAGGGGGCGGCCATTCAGCATACGGTTTTTAGACCGATGAAAGAGTGTGTGGAGGATGTATTGAGCCTTCCGGATCGGGAGAAGGATTGGTTTAAGCAACTTATTGATGATATGCCTGCTTATAGCGAACAACAAATTGGCACCGTTGCAGCAAAGCTGCAAAGCGAGCTGCAGTCACTGAAGCAATTAAATCATAAGATAAACAATATCATCGAACAGATCTCCGAACTTGAGCACTTGAATCCGGGTCAAAAAGAGAAACGGAGTAAATTATTACGGAAATTAAATAAACAATGGGGTCAAGTGACGGGCAGCGGCAGTTTTCAATCCTATATTTCATTTGCATTGGAAACTCCTTTGTCGCAATATATGCGTTATGTACCTGACATCGTTAATGAAGGCAATGAATTCAGAAAAGCGAAACTTATTGTCGAGCATCTCGGAAAATTGGCTGTACGTATTTTGGAATTCATTCCGTTTGCAGAGCAATGCATAAATGAAGCGGCAAAACGGGTAGACAAGCTAGTGAATGGAGCAGAGAGCGCGTATGCATAATTTTTTTTGCGGCAAAAAGATTTTGATTATCGGCGGAACAGGAACGATAGGCACAGGGCTTTTGGATCACTTGTTGGCATGCCGTCCGGCTGTCATTCGCGTGTTTAGCCGGGATGAATATAAACAGTTCAAATTACAACAACAATATAGAGAATATAGCAATATTCGTTATCTGATCGGAGATGTAAGGGATTATCAACGAATGGTCCGAGCGATGGAAGATGTCGACTATGTATTCCATGTCGCGGCGATGAAGCATGTTCCTGCTTGCGAGTACAACCCTTTTGAGGCCGTGCAGACCAATATTATGGGCACCCAACATGTCATTCAGGCATCCTTGGAGTGCGGAGTCCAGAAAACGATTTTTACGAGCACGGATAAAGCCATCGCTCCAACGAATACATATGGAGCATCAAAATTAATGGCAGAACGGCTCATTGCGGCTGCCCAATATCAAGCGGGCACCAAAAAAACAGTGTTCGCTGCGGTCCGTTTTGGCAATGTGATGGGTTCAAGAGGTTCTGTTATCCCTTTGTTCAGGCAACAAATTGCCGAGAATCGCAGGATAACGGTCACATGCAAAGAAATGACCCGCTTTATGATGACCCAACAGCAGGCAACCGAATTAACCTTAAAAGCAATGATGCTGGCGATTGGCGGTGAAGTGTTTGTCCTTAAAATGCCGGTTATTCGTCTTCAGGATCTTGCTGGCCAAATCATTGAACAAGAGGTGCGCAAAGGAATTTCTCCAGAGTCCGTTCATATCGAAGAAATCGGCTTGCGCCCCGGGGAAAAAATGTACGAGGAACTGATGACGATTGAGGAGTCCAAACATGCGCTTGAAACGGAAGACATGTTCATTATTCCGAACGCCTTCATAAAGTCACAGCCCTATGAAGGAGCTAGACCCGCCCAAGCAAGAAATTATAGTTCTGCAGATGTGGAGCCTGTGACTGCGACACAGCTTGAACAATTACTATTGCAGAGCGGCATGATCGAGGAGGGTGGCAAAGGTTTGTGAGACTGGTTACCATTATACAAGCAAGAATGGGATCGACGAGGCTCCCGGGGAAAGTAATGTTGCCATTGGGAGATACCATTGTTCTGGACTATGTTGTAAACCGATGCCGTCGGATCAAAGGGGTAGATGAGGTCGTCGTAGCCACTTCAACGGAGCGGGCTGACGACAAAATCGAGCAGTGGTGCAAGGAACATCATATTCCCTGCTCGCGCGGCCCGCAAGACGATGTTTTGGCAAGGTACTATCAATGCGCTCAAGAATGGGAAGCCGATACTATTTTTCGAGTGACATCCGACTGCCCATTTGTAGACTATAACATGGCGTCACATATTGTCGATGAGATGCAACGGTCGGCATATGATATCATCAAAGTGGAAGGTCAATTACCGAGAGGGTTGGTTGCAGAACTATTTTCGTTCCGGACCCTGGATTATATGAACAAGCATGGTGTGGAGGCGCGACATCGGGAGCATGTAACCTATTATGCGTATGAACATCCTGATCAATTTCATACGGGGTATTTTTTTGCTGATAAAAACCTTCAGCACCCGCAGCTTCGAATGACGTTAGATACTGCGGAAGACTACAAATTGTGCCAATGGATAGCTCAACATTTTACGTCTGACTTAGTAACACCTTCAAGTGAGGTCATCTCTTATTTGCTAGAACATCCAGAGATTGCTGCAATAAATGCACACGTTGAACAGAAGAGAGTCATCTGATTCATGACAGGAGGGCCACAATGAATATTTTATTAACTGGTGGAGCAGGTTTTATTGGCAGATGGGTCGCTAAAAAGCTTCTTGCAGATGGGCATCGCGTATGGGTGTTGGATGACTTATCGAATGGAAGCGAAGGCAATCTAGACGAATTCCGAAGCCATGAATATTTTATGGGCTTAATAAAAGGAACAATCTTGGATGAACAATTGTTGCGTTCCCTGTTTGAAGAGCATCAATTTCAACTATGCTATCATTTGGGTGCTTCGATTAACGTCCAGGATTCAATTGACGATCCAAGAACGACATTTAACAACGATACGGTAGGTACCTTTTATGTGCTGGAGCAGTGCCGAAAATATAATACGAAAGTGGTCTTCATGAGTACGTGCATGGTGTATGATGCCTGCACAGATCAGATTGGAATTACCGAATTGCATCCTACGAAGCCGGCATCTCCGTATGCGGGAGCCAAAATTTCGGCGGAGAACATGGTCCTTTCCTATTTCTATGCATACGGTTTGCCTGCTGTTGTTGTCAGACCGTTTAATACCTATGGGCCATTCCAGAAAACAGGCGGAGAGGGCGGAGTTGTCGCTATTTTCATCAAAAACAAACTGGATGGAAAACATTTGAGTATATACGGAGAAGGATCCCAAACGAGAGATTTATTATATGTAGAAGATTGTGCGCGGTTTGTCGTTGAAGCTGGGTATAGTGATAAAGTAAATGGTCATATTATGAATGCCGGGCTTGGAAGGGACATATCGATGAATGATTTGGCTTTATTAGTCGTTGGAGATCCTTCCCGGATTACACATGTGCCACATATCCATCCGCAGAGTGAAATACAGAAGCTGCTGTGCAATAACACTAAGGCCGAAAAATTGCTTGGTTGGAAGCCTTTCGTGACGCTTGAAGAGGGAATTGGGCGAACAGAGGAATGGATTAAACATTCAAGAATGATTTGATGTGCCGCAGGAGATGAAGAAAATCATGAACTCGCATAGATTTGGTGAGAACAATCCAGTCAGAAGGAATATGTTGCCATACGGTCGCCAGTGGTTAGATGAAGAAGACATCGAAGCAGTTATTGACGTGTTAAAGAGTGATTTTATAACGCAAGGCCCTAAAATCACAGAATTTGAACAGTCTATTGCATCTAAAGTAAGTGCAAAGTATGCCGTAGCCTTCTCGAACGGCACGGCGGCATTACATGGAGCGTGTTATGCTGCTGGCATTACGGAGGGTGACGAAGTTATAACATCACCAATTACATTTGCAGCAAGTAGCAACTGTGTACTTTATCAGCGAGGGACTCCAGTTTTCTCAGATATAGACTTAACCTCATATAACTTAGACCCTGATGGAGCAGAGAGCAGGATCACCAATCGAACAAAGGCCATTATTCCTGTGGATTTCGCAGGCCAACCTGCAGAAATGGACCGCTTTATAGAAATCGCTGAAAAACATAACCTGGTCCTAATACAAGATGCTGCACATTCCCTTGGAGCTGCATACAAAGGAAACAAAGTTGGTTCAATCGCGGATATGACCATGTTCAGCTTTCATCCTGTAAAAGCAATAACAACCGGTGAGGGGGGAGTTATTGTTACTGATTCCGAAGATTACTATCAAAAGCTGCTGTTATTCCGTAGTCACGGAATAACGAAAGATCCTAAACTTTTTGAGGATAACAAGGGTCCGTGGCATTATGAGATGCATGATCTTGGTTATAATTACAGAATGACAGATATACAAGCTGCGCTAGGGCTTTCTCAATTGCAACGGCTAGAGCACTTCTTAGCTAGAAGAAAAGACATAGCAGAAAAATACACAGATGCATTTGCTGATATGGAAGGAATTGTAACCCCATACCAGGTACCCTATGCAGATTCTGCATGGCATTTATATGTTACTCGGTGGTTACCTGAGTGTTTTCAAGCGGATAGGAGAACGTTGTTCGATGCATTGAGAAACGAAGGGATTGGTGTGCAGGTTCATTATCTCCCCGTCTATCAACATCCATACTATAAAAAATTGGGATACAGCTCATTATGCACAAAAGCCGAGACATTTTATAGCACTTCGATTTCACTGCCGATATATCCCAAAATGAGTGATGAAGATGTATCCGATGTCATTAAAGCTGTAAAAAAAGTCTACGATATTTTTGCTAAGAACATTAGATGAATAATATTATTAATGTTATCTTACGTCTCTAATTGAAGAGGGAGCAGAAATGAAGGTTCTTGCGATTGGCGCCGGGAAGGAGCAGGCTTAGGAAGCGTATGTTTGTTGCAACGTAAGGATGCCTAGTTTTGCAGCAATAGTTTATGCAGCAAAAGTAACTGGTTTTGTATGGAGAGATGGGCATGATAGGCTTACTGGCCACTGCGAAGCCACCTGTGGCTTCGCAGTGAATCATGCCCATAGAGGCTCCATGTCAAACCTCCAAGGTTATCTTTATAACCTGCGGTATAAGATCATTTTCTTGAAGGTGTTTTGATTAGTATCTCAAACGGGGGGCAGTCCTACATAGTTCCCATGGCTCTGATTCGACTTATTTTACTGTGTATTCATTTACTTCAAACGTTAAAATCTTGTCGTATATCACGTAGTCCTTACGGCTGCTGAACGGGCCCTTGTTATTGTTGTGCTTATCTATGGCATATAATGCGGTTCCTGTGCCGGCTTGTTTGTTTTCGTACCAAGCGATAAAGGTACTGACTTCATCCATGCTGAGATCAAATTCTTTTTCCAAGCCTGTGGTCATTGTTACGACAAGAATTGCTCTCTCGCCTTTAGGTTGTTCTGGTTGTTCAGGATTAGGGCTAGATTCAGGCTCTAGTTCCGGTTCTGGATTTGGAATATCTGGCCCAATTGGATTGAAAGGCCTTAACTCTTCAGTTCCGTCTAAGTCAATAGCCTTTAAGTGTAAATACTCCTTAGTATTATTGATAATCTCAATTGAATGTTCTTTGTCGTCTAAACCTGTTTTTTCATACATGATTTTCGGTAAATTATCAGCACTGCCATATAGACTAAACGGTTCTACCTCTAAACCATCTATTATGACCTTAATGCTATTTGAACTGGTGTCCCATGTGTTGGATATGTATCTTAATTTAGTTCCAGTAAAATTGAATTTTATTGCTGCTCCGCCAGTTTGCCATTTTGAGGTATAACAACTAGAATTGTAGCATTGATCCCATGGCTCTCCTTCATAAGTGAAATACTTATGATCATAGTTAAATCTTGTCCAGCCAGCTTCCGGTTCTGGTAGTGAATCACCTAATCCTACTGCAAAAGCCGAACTGATAGGGATCATTAAAAATAGAAATATTGAAGCTAAAACTGTTGATACAACTTGCTTCTTCATGAACCACACCTCACAAGAATTTGTATAATTCATATATACAGTGAAGCAAGATATTTGTCTAACCAATTAATTTTATAAAAAAGAAATTATGTAAATTAATTTCAATTTAATTTTTATTGCAGGTTATTCCCAAATGATAATCGAACGTTTATTTGCATATAGGTTGTGAAGGGAGTAAAAATATAATCTCAGAGCCAGCCTATCGATGGGTTTGCGTATGTCTTTTGAGCCGCAAGCCAGATTGAAAATTCCCCACCTAACAACCGATAAATGATTTATCTACGCAATGATAAAATCGAAAGGACTCCATGGACAAAGGCGATGATCCCGAATCGACTTCTATGGACACCGACAGCGATAGATCAGGGGTATACACTCGATGCAGGCAATAAGTAGGATACACAGTGCTGATTGAAGAGGAACGCAAAGAGAAGAGGGAGTAAGAATGAATTCTGATTCATCAGGAATATTGTTTGAAATGAATGATTATTTTTCATGTCAAATATCTGAATGGGACAGCAAGTATTTTGGTGTTGCGTGTGCTCGAGTTGAATTGTATCGTGATCTGGAACAAAACATACAGAATCAACTGCTGAAATGGATAAAACCCTTTGGCTTTGTTACGCTGTTGAATGGAAAAGGGAATGTTTGTAATACCCATTGGTTACATACTCAGACAACGGCGGTGTTAACCGATGTAAGAGTTCAACTGCACTTGGACTTAGCAAAACAGATATGTCCTGCCGGTAGTGAGATATACAACGTATGCAATAACGTTGAACATAATCATGATGTAGTCAATATTGCATCAAATGCCTTTATCTACTCCAGATTTATAAATGACAAGAATATTACAACAACACAGGCTAAGGGTGTTTATACAAATTGGGTCGAAAATGCATTCAATAAGCGAGATAAGTTTTTTTGTATCGCATATAATGAAGGAATTGCCGCTGGATTTATTTTGTTCTCAATAAAGAATCAACACGAGCTAATAATAGAACTAGTTGGTTTGGACACGACGATGCAAGGAATGGGCGTCGGCAGCAAGTTAATGCATTCCGTGCTACACTATGCCAAGGTACACCATATTGATTCGGTACAGGTAGCTACCCAAGTCGAAAATGTATCAGCCATTAACTATTATATGAAGAATGGATTTAAAGGTACGGATATAAAATATATTTATCATTTTTGGAATAAGTGATGAAGCGCTAAGGAGGACAAAGGATGAATGGATTTACTATATTGGACAGGGTCATAGGACAGAACGCACGTCCCTTTATTATCGCAGAAATGTCTGGCAACCATAATCAATCCTTGGAGCGAGCGTTGCAGATTGTCGATGCGGCTGCGGAAGCTGGAGTTGACGCGCTGAAGCTTCAAACCTATACAGCAGATACGATGACGCTGGACATCCATGAAAAAGAATTTTTTATTGATGATGCTAAAAATCTATGGCAAGGAAATTCTCTTTATCAATTATATCAACAAGCATATACGCCTTGGGAATGGCACAAGCCGATTTTTGATCGCTGCCAAGAGAAAGGACTGCTGGCGTTCAGCACGCCATTTGATGAAACGGCTGTTGATTTTTTGGAATCTCTACACGTCCCAGCTTATAAAATCGCATCTTTCGAAAATACGGATTTACCGCTGATCCGTAAAGTGGCTGCGACGGGAAAACCGATGATTATTTCAACCGGTATGGCCACTTTGGCGGAAATTGACGATATGGTGAGGACTGCACGTAATGCGGGTTGCGAACAGCTCGTTCTGCTGAAATGTACGAGCACCTACCCGGCAACGCCTGAACATACGAACCTGCGTACGTTGCCAAACCTGCGCTCGGCATTTGGTTGTGAAGTGGGCCTGTCGGATCATACGATGGGGGTTGGGGTTGCAGTAGCGAGCATTGCGTTTGGAGCTACCGTAATTGAAAAGCATTTTACACTTTCACGCGCTGACGGGGGAGTAGACTCTGCTTTCTCACTAGAGCCTCATGAAATGAATTCGCTGGTCATCGAATCGGAGCGGGCATGGCAAGCGTTGGGGAATGTTTCTTATGGACCCAAAGGCAGTGAAATCGATTCCGTTAAACTTCGGCGTTCGTTATATATTTCAACCGACGTTAAAGCAGGTGAAGTGCTTACGAAGGACAATGTACGTTCCATTCGTCCAGGATTGGGACTCTCGCCAAAGTATTATGACCAAGTGTTAGGAAGAACGGTTCGTGTAGATGTTCCGAAAGGAACTCCCGTGTCATGGGAATGGCTGTGATGCATATTGTTTTTCGCGCAGATGCATCTGTGTCCTTAGGGACAGGTCACGTCATGCGGTGCCTCGTCTTGGCCGATATGGTAAGCCATGAGAGCATCAGTATCCATTTTGTAAGCCGAAGCATGCCGAATCCATTGCAAGAACAGATGAAAAGCAAACATATATCCCTATATTTGACTGGAGAAACGGTAGAAGAAATTGATCTTGATTGGAAGAGCGATGCGGACTTATTTATAAACTATGTAGACAATAATATTCCCGGTAAGCCAATTTTGATTGTTGATCACTACGGCCTGGATTCCAAGTGGGAGAAGGCCGTGCGACCTTGGGTAAATAAAATTATCGTCATTGACGATCTCGCCAACAGAAGGCATGACTGTGACAGTTTGCTGGATCAAAATTATTATCGGAATGCACATAGCAGGTATGCGGAACTCGTCCCGCCTCACGCCAAGCTATGGTTGGGACCCGCCTATTCCTTAGTAAGGGAACAGTTTCGAGAAGAGTCTCCCTATGCTACTGTCCGCAATCGTGTGCAACGGGTTCTTGTTACGTACGGCGGTTCAGACCCTACCGGAGAAACGATAAAAGCGCTTCTTGCTGCGCAAAACGGTTCTTTTGCTCCTATTACGTTTGATATTGTTGTTGGCGGCTCCTATCCGGAGCCTGATAAAATACGAACAATTTGTGAAAACATGCATAATGTAAACTATCATTTTAATGTTAGCAATATGGCTAAGCTAATGGTACAAGCAGATGTTGCGCTCGGTGCGGGAGGAAGTACACAATGGGAAAGGTGTCGATTAGGGGTACCAACCATTTTGACGGTTGTTGCAGATAACCAAAGGGAATGTGCAGGGGAACTCCATGAGGCAGGGGTGGTCAATAACTTAGGGTGGCATGACAATGTAACTCCCGAAAAAATAAAGCTCGCATTATTGGAATTAATGAACAGCCCGGACTTATTACGCGGTATGAGTACATCGAGTTTCCATATTTCATATAGAAGCCGAGCGGATACGGTTCATCCATTCGTAACAGAGATTCATAAATTGAACAGAGAAGAATAAAAAACGCTACATAATTTTATTGACAACGCTTCCAGCCAGTGATATAGTCGGAATTGTGAAGGACAAATCTTCACGGCATTTGAAGATGAAGGGAATGTTATCGACATGCAAGGTAAAGTAAAATGGTTTAACGCTGAAAAGGGCTATGGCTTTATCGAGACGGTAGAAGGCAACGACGTGTTCGTTCACTTCTCCGCTATCCAATCGGAAGGCTTCAAGACCTTGGAAGAAGGTCAAGAAGTTGAGTTCGACATCGTGGAAGGCGCTCGCGGTCCACAAGCGGCTAACGTAATCAGACTGTAATCATACCGACGTGAGTCGAATTATATATGATTCCGATTAGCTCTACCCAAGGTAACCTGCTGAGTTTTTTACTCAGCAGGTTTTCTTGTTATTGACTAAGGATCAAGGTAGAATGGGGAAATATGAAAATGGGATGGAATTTTTATATAATTAATGATTTTCAAAAAATGATACGATAATTGTATTATGGAGCTAAAAAGCGTTGACTGTAGATACCTGTGATAAGGAGAACATGCAATGAATTACTTGGAAAGAAAAGAAGAAATACGAAGCTTATTAGTAGCAGGTAACTTACAACAAGTTGAAAATCGGCTCAAAGAATACGAGGATGTAATGCCATATGATGTAGACTTGTGTTCACTTAAGGCGAACTATTATTTTTTGCGGGGGCAATATGAAGATGCAGAACAGATTTTGACAAAGGCAATCGTGAAAAGGGCAGTAAACTTTGATCTTCATTACAATCTCGCCATGGTGTACCAAGCGCAACAAAAAAAGGCGCTGGCGTGGGAATATTTTACTATCGCAAATACGCTGACAGAAAGTGATTTTCAAAGAAATGCGGTGCAAGAAGCTATGGATGTTGTGATCCAACAAACAAAGGAGGAATGTGTTGAGATTGAAGAGTTGAAACGTCAACTTGAAGCATACAAAGAAATCAGCAACGCCATTGAACAAGAAGCAATGAATGCTTACACGAATTTCCCTGCTCGAGGGGAGAGTCTAATCATTGGCGAGGAATTAGCAGGATATTATATCGGATTGTATGACGGTATGAAAATAGAAAGAGACGGAATAAATTTGATCCCGCATCCGTCATTTACGAAAGTAGAGATGGTAAAAATCGGGGGGGAGCAGGGCCAAAGTGCTACAGCAGAATATATTCTGCCTGTTGCGACCAAAGGCATACATGGTGAATTGCATGTAACACATGGGGATAGCAAAAATATTTTTGATCTGAAGTTTCCGAAGCGATGGTATTATTTTCGGCTCACCCCTATGATGGAAATTGGTAAAGATGAAAACTTGGTTTTAGGAGAACCTATCCGTTTGGAAAAAGACAATCGCAAGGAAGATCTAGTGCTAACCCTATTTGTGGACGGATTATCCCAAACGGTCTTGGAGCAATATGGATTGGAACATCTCATGCCGAATACACACCGATTTTTTCAAGATGGAATGTGGTGCAAAAATGTATACGTATCGGGTGAATGGACGTATGTGAACATGGCGAGTTTTTATTCTGGAAACTATACGGCTAACCATAATATGTTCCATCCCCACAAAAATGCGACCTTACCTAAAGGCAACAAAATATTATCAGAGCATTTTAAAGATGCAGGCTACACGACGGCCAAGATCGATGGTGATTGGCGCAGCACGCCGATGTATGGATACTACAGAGGATTTGACCGCATTGTTTATCAACCCTCCCTCAGAGGGATGGATGCACCTGATGCAATTTATGAAGTGATAGAACATCTGGAAGCGTTCAAAGGAACGAACCAATTTGTATGGACTTGTTTGCCTGATTTACATGATGTTGCTGACGGATATCAGGGTGCGATGTCGATGCAAGTCAAGGAAACGATGGAAGAGAAACCTCATAATCAACGGCATTTACAAGGTAAGACCAGTGTTAGACAAGACTATAGCACGGTGAAAACCACCCGCTATACGAAGCAAATTCAAAGAATCGACCGTTATTTGGGAATGCTGTATAGCTATTTGGAACAAAATTTTGATATGGATCGGGTTACGGTCGCTCTTATTTCTGATCACGGGCAAGGCTATCTCGTGCCTACCGGAGAACATATGCTATGTGGAGAGAGAGTTAAGGTTCCTTTTCTGTTTAGAGGGCGCAATGTAAAGGCTGGAGTAACGGATGAACTTATACAAGGCTTGGATTTAATGCGTATACTGTGCAAGCTGGCTAATGTTGAAGCTGATGCTACGGATACCGATATGAATCTGCCAACATGCTTTGGCGGACAACAAGAGAGAGACTTTACATACAGTGAATCTATTTTCCCGGGAGACGCTTATAAAGCCAGCATTCATACGAAAGATACGGTTTTCTATTATGAGACCGAGGCAAAGGTATTGGAAGACGGCAGTGTCAATATGGAAAAATTCACTATAAAACTTGTTGACAAGCATACCCGACAACGGATTACAGATCATGCCCTTGAAGAAAAATGTATCGAGATCATCCATAAACATATGAAGTACCGAAGGATCTATGTATAGAACGGCCAGGGTGAAACATGGGGAAACAAATAAGGAAATGGATTCTAGGATGCATGATCATACTCTGCATAGCAGGATTAGCTGGTATAGGCAAAGTGAACGATGGGGTAGTCATCTATTCTTCCCTTGAAGAGTATCGAAATGAAAAACTAAGGGAAATGTTGGAGGAATACTTACCCGACATCAATGTAACCATTCAATATATTTCAACGAATAAGGGTGCCGCCAAAATTAAGTTGGAAAAGAGCGGAACTGACGCAGATATTTTATTAGCTTTTGACGTACAGAGTATGGAATTAATCAAGGATGAACTACATGATCTGACGAGATACGAGACACGCCACTATTTGGACGGTTTGAATCCAGAGCATAATAAATATAGAGTGTGGGAGAGATTTGCAGGCGCTATCATTGTGAATAAAACACGGTTGGATACCATGAATTTGCCGATTCCCGAGCGTTATGAAGATTTAATCAATCCTTTATACAGAGACATGATAGCGATGCCGGATCCTAAATCGTCTGGAGCAGGTTACTTTTTTCTCAAGCATATCGTTAATGAATGGGGCGAGGAGAAAGCCTTTGACTATTTTGATAAGTTATATCCTAATATTAAGCAATTTACAACGTCTGGTTCGGGCCCGATTAAATTATTGTTGCATAACGAGATCGCGATTGGCTTGGGGATGACATTTCAAGCTGTAGGGGAAGCCAATAAAGGCGCCGATTTGCATATCATTTATCCGCCAGAAGGTTCTCCCTATTCTCTTTCGGGCATCGCCATGATCCAAGGCCGGGCAGATAGACCTGAAGTAGCGCGGGTATTTGAGTTTTTATATCGTCATTTTACGTTCTACGATAAAGAGAACTATTCTCCAGAACTTGTGTTTAAGACACAATCGATTACGATACCGAACTATCCAAAACATATTAAGTATGGGAATATGAAGGGATTAACATCGGCTGCGATAAAGCAGGACTTACTAAGGAAGTGGAAATATTGAGCGCATTGCCTAAATTAGCCGTTCATCAATTAAATAAAGATATTGATGGAAAACGGATATTAAAGGATCTTGATTTTACAATTCAAGAAGGGGAATTTTTGAGCATATTGGGGGACTCCGGGAGCGGAAAGTCGACATTGCTTAAAATTCTAATCGGCATTGAGGAGCTAAGCAGCGGTGAAATCAGGAAAGACGGCAACAAAATAGACAAACTGCCGCCTCATGAACGAGGGATCGGAATGGTGTTTCAGAACTATGCCTTGTTCCCGCATATGAGTGCAATGGAGAACATCATGTATCCCTTGATTGCAAACAAAAAAAAAGAAAAAGAGGCGAAACGAACCGCTTTCGACTTATTGGCTAAGATGGGCATGATCGAGCATAAGGAGAAGCTGCCCAGCCAGCTTTCCGGTGGCCAGAAGCAGCGAGTAGCGATTGCGCGTACATTGGCGCTCGAACCGGACATCCTATTGTTTGACGAAGCGTTGGCTGCATTAGATGCAAGCAATCGAATGAAGCTTAGCGCAGAGTTCAAAGAGATTCAAAAAGCATTCCAGGTAACGATACTGTATGTGACTCACGATCAAGAAGAAGCGCTCGGCATGTCAGACCGGGTGTTGATCTTGAACCAAGGGAAAATGGAACAGTTGGATACACCGTTTAATATATGCAAGAAGCCTAAAAGCAAATATGTAGAAGAGTTCGTTACTGTAAATTTGTACAAACGATTTCATAGCATGAAGCAACTGGTTGGAGATGATGGTGAAAAAAAATAGGCCCTTGCTGTTCAGTTCCCACGTTATCGTTCTTATTGTAAGTTTTTTTTTCATTAGCGTCCTCTTGCCGGTAGGGTATACGTTCCTCTGTGTCGATTGGACTACCGTAATCGAGGTATTCAGCGCGCCCTTATTTCTGGAGAGTCTGTTGAATTCGATGATTGCAGCCGCATGCGCTACGGTGATCAGTGTGATTTTAGCTTTTGGGTTAGCCTATATCATTACTAGAAGCCATATCAAAGGCAAAGAAGTTTGGCGGACTCTATTTATTGTTCCGATGCTTGTGCCTTCCATAGCGCATGGATTTGGCCTCATCAATTTATTTGGAGATAATGGGTTTATTACGCTGGCGTGTGGCATTAACATTCAATTGTATGGCATGAAAGGGATCGTTTTCGGAAGCGTTATTTATGCAATGCCGATTGCCTTCTTCATGTTTTCGGATATTTTAAGGTACGTGGATGCGGGAGTGTATGATGCTTGCAGGACATTGGGAATTCCGAAGGCACATGTTTTTTTTGATATCACCTTGGGAGTGATGAAAAAACAGTGCTTGATCGTTTCTTCAACCATTTTTACGATGGTATTCACCGATTATGGCGTTGCTTTGGCTATAGGCGGGAAAGTGAGTACGTTGCCTGTACTTTTATACCGCGAAGTCATCGGACTGTTGGACTTTTCCAAGGGTGGATTTATAGCGATTTTGCTCTTCATACCCGCAATCCTAACTTTTATGCTGGGCCGCAAGACAAACCAGGTAGAATTAGATCAAGTGAATGGACCCGGATATACGGCAACAACAAATAAAGCAAGAGATATATTGTATACCATTCTCTGTGCAGTAACCGCTTTTATTATGCTAATGCCCGTGATCTCATATACCATTATGGGAATTGTTGAACAATATCCTAATAATATGACGTTCACATGGAAACATATACAAGCCGTCATCACTGGCGGGGCAGGAAAGACAATCTACAATTCGCTTGTCATCTCGTTAGCAACAGCCCTACTAGGCACTACAGCAGCATATTTGATCGCATATGTCAGTATTCGATTGCCCAATCGGTCTATGGCGAGGATAATCCATTCATTGGCCGTGTTTCCACTAGTTATTCCAGGAATCGTGCTTGGGTTGGGTTATATTCAATTTTTTAGCTTCACCCCGATATATGGAACAGCATTCATCCTTATATTGGTGAATATGGTGCATTTCTTTTCGGCCCCCTACTTATTGGCTTACAATAGCCAGATTAAGATTCCCAAGGAGTTGGAACAGGCAGCTAGTTCAATGGGAATCAAGCAAATGGCGTATATCAGAGATATCCTGGTGCCTGCTACCGGTGTTACCATCCTAGAGATGTTTAGCTTTTTCTTTATTCATTCCATGGTTACGATATCGGCGGTCGCATTTTTAAGCAACACAAAAAATATGACGATCGCCTTACTCATTAACCAGTACGAGGCACAAATGTTGTTTAAAGAAGCAGCCGTCGTTGTTCTGCTCCTACTATGCATTCATTTGGCCTTTACATTGCTCGTTTCGCAGTTGAAAAAGTATTTATTTTAACTTCATCTAACAAGAAAAGAGAGATACCATGCTGACGAAAGAACAATTCGATATCCTGGTACAGTTGGAACAACATCGAGATGCGGGACTTGCTACACACAAAATTGCCCATAGACTGTTCAATCAACTTGCTTCTGAAGAATGGGTAAGCATGGAGGGCAACGACCACATTTTGATTACGGACAAAGGCTTGAATGCATTGGAAATCTATAAAGTGAAGCGTGCTGTATTTATTGTTGCTGGAATGGGAACAAGACTTTATCCATTTACAAAAGATAGACCTAAATCCTTAGTGGAAGTCAATGGGAAAAGCATGATAGAAGGCATATTAGAGACGATTCACAATATTGGTATTCGGGAAATCGTGGTCGTCAGGGGATACCTCAAGGAGAAATTCGACTTCCTGCTGGAGAAGTATCCTGATCTCATTTTTATCGATAATGACAAGTATGAACAATATAACAATATTTATTCCGCTTATCTGGCGAAAGATTATTTGCAAAATGCCTATATTTTAGAGGGAGACCTATTAGTAACAAATAAAAATATTATTCAAAAATACCAATATCAGTGCAATTATGTTGGTGTTTATCAAAATGAAACGACGGATTGGTGTTTAGAAATAGAAAACGGAAGAGTTGCCGCCATGAAATTGGGCGGGCAACATTGTTACTTGATGTATGGCATCTCCTATTGGGACGAGCAAGCCGGCAAGCAATTGAAAGAGGATATTAGCAAGGAGATTCAATTAGAGGGTGCCAAACAGCGATATTGGGATGAAGTCCCTACGAACCTATGTAACAAAAACTATCATATTCATGTAAGACCGTTTGCAGAAGGAGACATTATTGAGATTGATTCAGCAGATGATTTGCATGCTGCGGAAGAATGGTTGAAGCGGAGAGATTTGGATTCGTGTTTGAAGGCATAGAAGGCCTCGCTACCTAACCAGACAAGCACAGCGCCGCTAAAGGGTGTTGGGCTTGTTTTTTGTTAATAAAAAATTTCCAACCGGGAATACTCCAATTACAGTATCCCTTGGAAGGAGGCTGGACATGAGTGGGAAGGATGAACGTTCGGAGTACTCCGCGCTGGATAACGAACCGTTAGCTGCGACCTTGGAGAAGAATATACAACAGGTGAAAGAGACGTTGGGCAGCAGCACGGATCTCGTTGTCAGAGAAGTATGGGTGGGGGGGAGATCCGATCTTAAAGCAGCTATTCTGTACATCGATGGATTGGCCGATACGACGGTAGTGCAAGATTTTATCGTAAGGGCGGTTACGAGCAGCGAGATCATTTCGGAGGAGCATGCGCCTACGGCAGATCCCGATTGGTTCACCATATTCAAAGAATATGCTGTGTCGGTATCCCAACTTGAAGAAGTGGCCGATTATCACAAGCTGTTCAGCCACCTGATGAGCGGGGATACGATGGTTTTGCTCGAACGATGTGCTCGCGGGCTGGCTGCCGCAACGGCAGGCTGGGAGGATCGGGGGGTGCAGACACCCGAAGATCAGACGGTCGTAAGAGGTCCGCGCGATGCATTCACCGAAAATTTGAGGACGAACACGGCGCTCGTTCGCCGGAAAATCAAAAACCCGAAGCTATGGCTTCAGACCAAAACGATCGGGACGCTATCGCAAACGAGTGTAGCCGTCATGTACATGAAGGGAGCGGCAGACGAGCAGGTGGTGGAGGAAGTTCATCGAAGATTGGACATGCTGGAGTTGGCAGGCATATTGGAAAGCGGCATGATCGAGGAGCTCATAGAGGATCGAACGTATACCCCTTTTCCAACAATGTATAATACGGAAAGACCTGACGTGGTAGCTTCAGGGCTGATGGAAGGGCGTGTAGCGATATTGGTCGACGGAACGCCCTTCGTGTTGTTGGTGCCTGCGCTGTTTATTCAATATTTCCAGGCTGCCGAAGATTACTATCAGCGCTCCGATTTCGGGTTGATTCGAATGTTGAGAATGTTAGCCTTCTTTATTGCGCTACTGGGCCCGTCACTTTATATCGCCATTACGACGTTCCACGAAGAGATGCTCCCCACTGCATTAATGATCAGTATCGCCGCCGGGCGGGAAGGCATTCCCTTCCCTGCTTTTGTGGAAGCCTTGATTATGGAGACGATATTTGAAATTTTAAGGGAAGCGGGCGTTCGAATGCCGCGGGCGATCGGGCAGGCTGTATCCATTGTCGGCGCCCTTGTCATTGGCCAGGCGGCGGTAGAGGCCGGACTGGTATCGCCAGGGATGGTCATTGTCGTTGCATTAACCGCAATCTCCAACTTCTCGATTCCTGCCTATAGCATGGGGATTGCCGTTAGAATTTTAAGGTATCCGCTAATGGGGTTGGCGGCAATGGCGGGGTTGTATGGCATTTTTATCGGGATCGGGATGATTATGGTGCACTTGTGCAGCCTGAGATCGTTCGGCGTGCCGTACATGGCCCCGTTCTCCCCGTTCAATCTGCATGAGCAGGAAGACAGTCTCCTCCGACTGCCGAAGGTGAGCCTTGCCCAACGCATACACCCCATCAATACGAAGAAGAAGCGATGATGGGAGAGATAATCGTGGTACATGCGGCATATATAATGCGCATCGTGGCAATCTGGCTTATGGTGGCCCTGGCCTTGGCCGGGTGTTGGGACAGGAGAGAAGTCAATGATTTGGTTATCGCCGTAGCGATGGGGGTGGATCGATCCGAAGAGGGGTATACCGTCAGTGTTCAGGTCGTCGACCCGGCAGAAATCGCTTCGAAGAAGGGGAGCGGGCGTGCTTCGGTTACGGTCTATAAGGAGCAGGGGAAGACGGTATTCGAGGCCGTCAGGAGGATGACGACAACGTCTGCACGAAAAATTTACTTTTCCCATCTGAGAATGTTCCTGATTAGCGAAGAAGTAGCCGGAAAGGGGATCGGCCACGCGATCGAATTCATTTCCCGTGATCATGAATTTCGAACCGACTTTTATATCGCTATCGCCAGGGGGAGCAGGGCAGAGGAGATTTTGAAGGCCTACCCGGCTATCGAAAAAATTCCTGCAGAAAAAATGTTCTCCTCGCTGGAAATGTCAAGCAAATCGTGGGCGGCGACCGGGACGGTGAAGCTGGATGAACTGATCTCCGATATGATGACGGCCGGAAAGACGCCGGCCATTACCGGCATTCGGTACCTTGGCGATATCAAGGAAGGGGAAACAAAAAAAAACGTAGAGGCGACGGAAACGCCGGCAAAATTGAAATATGAAGGCATGGCGGTATTCCGGAAAGACAGGCTGGCAGGTTGGCTTAATGAAGAGGAGAGCAAAGGCTACAACTACATAAAGGGGAGCGTAAGGAGCACCGTGGGCGTGATCTCTTGTCCCGACGAAGCAGGACAGCTTACGATAGAAAGTATAAGAACAAACAGCCGAATTCATGTAAATAGAGGCAGCCGTACGCCGAAAATCGATATCCATATCAAGGCGACCGCCAATATCGGAGAAACGCAGTGCAAGGATAATCTGGCGGATACGACGGTCATTCAGGAGTTGGAGAAAATTACTAATAGGAAGCTGGCATTGATTTTAGAGAAGACGCTGAAAAAAGCGCATGACATGAAGCTTGACTTTATTGGCCTGGGGGCGGCCATTCATCGTTCCGCTCCCGGGGCATGGGCACGACTGAAATCGAATTGGCCAGAACGTATGGATTCGGTGCCCGTACATTTTCATGTCGATGTGAAGCTAAGAACTTCCGGTAAAACGAAAGGGACATTTCTTGAAAAATTGAAAGAATGAGCGGTTGTACCAAATGGGGGCGAATTCTCAGTGAAGCCTATGAAAATCAATCTGCGTCAATTTAAAATATTGGTCATTCTCTTCACTGTCGGGACGACAATTCTGGTTACACCCGCCGGATTAGCCGCAGAAATCGGACAAGATGCCTGGATGGCTCCCATCGCGGCAATAGTGCCAGGGTTGTTACTCGTTCTACTCTATATTGGGGTGAACCGTGCCGCTCCCGGAATGACCATCGCTGAAATAAGCGAGTCGCTGTTCGGTACATGGATTGGCAAGGGATTGGCGCTGCTGTTTATCCTGTTCGCCTTCTTGGGAGCCTCATTGGTGTTGTTCGATATTGGCAAATTCACGACTACGGTGCTGCTCCCGGAAACACCGCTGTTGTTTGTCAATGCGTTGCCTGCTCTTGTTCTCCTGTATGCGCTTGAGAGCGGCTTCAATACATTGGCCAGAATGGCGGAATTACTGTTCCCGTGGTTTGCGCTGCTGTTTCTATTTATGGTGGCGCTGCTGATTCCGCAAATTGATGTTCGGAATGTCCAGCCGTTCCTGGAAGCAGGACCGAAGGAACTGGCCCATTCGGTGCTGATGGTGTTGAGCCTGTCCTACATGCCTCTCGTCGTCTTCCTGATGGTTCAGCCCGTCGAACGGACAGAAGGCAACATAGGCCCTCAAGCTTTCATCGGGGCTGCATTGCTTGGCGGGGGGCTATTTTGTGTCGTCGCGGCGTTAACCATCCTTGTGCTTGGCGCGAACGTCACTTCTTTGCAAGAATATCCGGTCTATTCCTTAGCGCAGAGAATAAGCATCGGCAGATTTCTGGAACGGGTTGAAGCGATTGCGGCAGGTCTGTGGTTAATAACGACGTTTGTGAAAATGTCCCTTTACTTCTACGCAACGGTATCAGGGCTTGTTCGCCTTGCCCGCCTTCCGAGCTATCGAACCATATTGCTGCCAATGGTCGTGCTGTTAGTCGTTGTCTCGGTATTGATTTTTCCGAATTCGGCTGCAGCGCATCAATTCCTCTCTACAATCTGGATCACCATCGTATTTACGATGGGAGTGGTTATTCCCCTTCTCTTTTTCATAGGGTTGCTGTTCAAGCGGCGGATTCATAGGGGAGGGCAATAACCTCACAGCGTTCCCGACATCATCCTGTCACTCTCGATGTGCGTGCAATCATGAGCTGTTCGAAGGGACCGTGTTATGCTGAAAGCAAATATGAGAACTATTCTGGCGCATGATGACGATTCCACGAGGAGCCAAGGCCAGAGGAATGAATATAGAATACATTATTGCTGCATTCGAACGTGAAGGTTATCACGTCATCGGCAAGGAGGGAACATGCAATGAGTGAGATGATTCGCAATCACGGGCAACAGAATCAGAATACCAGTCGGGAGAGAAGCGAATGTATTCCGGATTATCATAGGTTCATGGGTGTGGCCGTTTCCCAGCATCAGCAGGGGCGGCCCTTCAAGCGAGCTTCGACCGGGCAATTGCTCATACCTATTGTTAATGGATTGTAATCGTTTTACGTGGCTCCCGCTAGGCAGTTATGGTATAATGTGAACAATAAAGGAGGAGTGTCTATGAATTACAAAGTTCGAGGTCAACACATTGAAGTGACAGACGCGCTGCTCGATTATGTCGAGAAGAAATTAGGGCGGCTGGAACGCTATTTCGAAGCTCCCCCTACGTCAGATGTCAACGTGACGCTGAGCGTAATACGTGATCTGCATATCGTTGAAGTAACGATTCCTTTGCCGGGCTTGCTGTTGAGGGCGGAAGATCGGAGCAAAGATATGTACGCTTCGATCGATTCCGTTACGGACAAGCTGGAGCGGCAAATCCGCAAGCATAAGACAAAGGTCAACCGGAAGTTCCGTCAGACGGGCACCGAAGCGCATCTGTTCAGTGATGTGGCTGCGCCGGTACCGGTGGATGAGGAAGACCAGCTCGAAGTCGTACGGATGAAGCGGTTCACGCTGAAGCCGATGGACGTCGAGGAAGCGATTCTGCAGATGAATATGATTGGACATAGCTTCTTCGTATTCTCGAACGCAGAGACGAAGGAAGTGAACGTAGTCTACCGCCGCGATGACGGGCGCTACGGCTTGATTGAACAAGGCTGATCGTGGCTTGGCCGGCTCTGTTGCATTGCGGTGTCAGAGTCTGCACCCAATACTCAAATTTGGACTAAGCCTATTCCCACAACGGAATGGGCTCTTTTCGCGCCTATACTACAGGATAGATGTTGCGTACACATCTTATGACCTGAATTGGCGGAAATGCGCGAATTCCTGCCCTGCCAAGGTTGCGGGCGCCTTTTGAAACTGTTACAATTTATTGCAAAACGAGTCAACGCCGCCATTCCCGAATCCACCCGCTCCGCGGGGGTGGGATGGACGAAGAAATCACGAAGGGATTTGCGTGAAAGGGGTTTAGCATGCTAGGACTTGTGAAAAAGATATTCGGTGATGCCAACGAACGCGAAGTGAAACGGTTGATGAAGACCGTAGACCTGATCAATGGCATGGAGCCGGAATTCGTGAAATTAACGGATGACCAGTTGCGTGGGAAGACAGAGGAATTCCGCGCCCGTCTCGAGAAGGGCGATGCGTTGGATCAATTGCTGCCTGAAGCGTTCGCTACCGTCCGCGAAGCGGGCAAGCGCGTGCTTAACAAGCGCCACTATGACGTGCAACTGCTAGGCGGTATGGTGCTTCATGAAGGCAAAATTGCTGAAATGAAAACCGGGGAAGGGAAGACGCTGGTCGGAACTTTGCCCGTCTACCTGAATGCCCTCGCCGGCAAAGGCGTGCATGTTATCACGGTCAATGACTATTTGGCAACGCGTGACAGCGAAGAGATGGGGCAAATCTACCAGTTCCTCGGCATGACGGTCGGCTTGAATCTGGCCGGTATGGATCCGCTCATGAAGAAGGAAGCCTATGCCTGCGATATTACGTATGGGACCAACAATGAGTATGGTTTCGATTACTTGCGCGATAATATGGTGCTCTACAAGGAACAGATGGTTCAGCGTCCGCTGAGCTTTGCCATTATTGATGAAGTGGATTCGATTCTGATCGACGAAGCGCGGACGCCGCTGATTATTTCCGGACAAGCTGCCAAGTCGACGGAGTTCTACCATATTGCGGATACGTTCGTTAAGACGCTGAAGCCGGAAGAGGACTACACGATCGACGTCAAGACCCGTCAAGTGGCTCTTGCGGAACCCGGAGTATCCAAGGCGGAGAAGATGCTCGGCGTCGACAACCTGTTCGATGTGAAGAACGTGACGTTAAACCACCACGTCCTGCAGGCGCTCAAGGCGAATGTGATTATGCGCCGCGACGTCGATTATGTGGTGAATGATGGCGAGATCGTCATCGTCGATGAGTTCACGGGCCGCATGATGGCGGGCCGCCGGTACAGCGACGGCCTCCATCAGGCGATTGAAGCGAAGGAAAAGCTGGAAGTGCAGAACGAGAGCATGACGCTCGCGACGATTACGTTCCAGAACTACTTCCGGATGTACCGCAAGCTGGCCGGCATGACCGGTACGGCGAAGACGGAGGAAGAAGAATTCAAGAGCATCTACGGCCTCGAGGTCGTCCAGATTCCGACGAACAAGCCGAACCAGCGGAAGGACGGGCCGGATGTCGTCTACAAGACGGAGAACGCGAAGTACAACTCGGTCGTTGAAGAGATTGTGGAGCGGCATCAGATGCAGCAGCCGGTGCTTGTCGGCACGGTATCGATCGAGAACTCGGAGCTGCTATCGGATAAGCTGCGCAAGAAGGGCATTAAGCATCAGGTCTTGAATGCGAAGTTCCATAGGGAGGAAGCCGAGATTATTTCGCGCGCGGGGCAGCCGGGTCAAGTTACCATCGCGACCAATATGGCTGGGCGCGGTACGGATATTATTCTCGGTGAAGGCGTGGCGGCGCTCGGCGGTCTGCATATTATCGGGACGGAACGCCATGAGAGCCGCCGGATCGACAACCAGTTGCGCGGCCGTGCCGGACGCCAGGGCGACCCGGGCTCGACGCAGTTCTATCTGTCGCTCGGGGACGAGTTAATGCGCCGCTTCGGCGCGGACAACGTGCTCGGCATGATGGAGCGCCTCGGCTTCGAGGAAGATCAGCCGATCGAGTCGAAGTTGATTACGCGCGCGGTAGAATCGGCGCAGAAGCGGGTCGAAGGCAATAACTTCGACTTGCGCAAAGTCGTCCTTCAATATGACGACGTGATGAACCAGCAGCGCGAGATTATTTACCGTCAGCGCCGCGAGGTGCTGGAGGCAGAAAATATCCGCCAGATCGTGATGGATATGATCAAGCCTTGTATCGAGCGCACCGTCGACGCGCACTGCAATGAGGACGATATTCCGGAGAACTGGGAGTTGCAGGAGATCGTCGATTATATGCACCGGACGATGCTTGATGAAGATACGATGACGAAGGATGATCTGTGGGGCAAGGAGAAGGACGAAATCGTCGAGTCTCTGTTCAACAAGGTCGTAGAAAAGTATACCGAGCGGGAAGAGCGTCTCGGATCGGAACTCGTGCGCGAGTTCGAGAAGGTTGTCGTGCTTCGCGCGGTCGACTCCAAATGGATGGATCATATCGATGCGATGGATCACCTTCGCCAGGGCATTCATTTGCGCGCTTACGGCGGTACCGATCCGCTGCGTGAATATCAGTTCGAGGGCTACGAAATGTTCAACAACATGGTCGCTTCCATCCAGGAAGAAGTAGCCCAATATATTATGAAGGCTCGTGTAGAACAAAACGTGGAACGCCAAGCCGTGGTCGACGAGAGCAACATGTCGACCAATGCCGAGCCGGCGGTCAAGCATCCGGTTGCCAAGGGCGAGACGATCAGCCGGAATGAGCCTTGCCCTTGCGGCAGCGGCAAGAAATACAAGCAGTGTCACGGTAAGCAAGAATAAATAGGGGCGCTGCCTGCCAGGCCAGTCCCCGCTGCCAGTGATCAATAAACCACCGCAGGAGGCACTGTCGAAGTGGTGGGGCATTAAGCCGATGAGAAGGACGGGCGGCATAAGAGTGAGCCGCCCGTTATTCGGATCGCAGGGAATGGAACGACTTCCCTTCCCATACAATAGGTTCGAGGTGACAGCAGATGATAGATGCAAGTGTACGCCATCAATTGCGGGATATCGCAGCCAAATTGACCAACCTTAGGGGGTCTCTTTGACTTCGATCTGAAGCAAGAGATGATAGCGAACTACGAAGAGAAGATGTCGGCGCCGGACTTCTGGGACGATAACGAACGGGCGCAAGGCATGATTAGCGAGTTGAACGCCATCAAGGGCATTGTGGAGGAGTACAGCAGCCTGCAGCAGGACTATGAGGACACACAGATGATGCTGGAGTTGGCCGACGAGGAACATGACGAAGGCCTCGCCCAGGAACTGGGGGAGGGCGTGAAGCAGCTATATGGGCGGGTCGAGCAGTTCGAGCTTCAACTGCTGCTCAGCGAGCCATACGACAAGATGAATGCCATCCTGGAGCTTCATCCGGGCGCCGGCGGCACCGAGTCCCAGGACTGGGGTCAGATGCTGCTGCGCATGTATACGCGCTGGGCGGAGCAGCGGGGATTCAAGGTCGAAGTGCTGGATTACCTTCCGGGGGATGAAGCCGGCATCAAGAGCGTTACGCTGCTGATCAAAGGATACAACGCATACGGTTACCTGAAGGCGGAAAAAGGCGTTCACCGGCTGGTGCGCATCTCTCCATTCGATTCTTCCGGCAGACGCCATACGTCCTTCGTGTCCTGCGATGTCGTTCCCGAGATTACGGATGATGTCGATATCGAGGTGCGGAACGAGGATTTGAAGATTGATACGTACCGGGCCAGCGGCGCCGGCGGCCAGCATATCAATACGACGGATTCGGCCGTGCGGATTACGCATATTCCGACCGGCATCGTCGTGACATGCCAGACGGAGCGCTCCCAGATCAAAAACCGCGAACGGGCGATGACCCTCCTGCGATCCAAATTGTACGAACGCAAGATAGAAGAACAGCAGAAGCAGCTTGCCGAAATCCGCGGTGATCAAATGGATATCGCGTGGGGCAGCCAGATCCGTTCGTACGTGTTTCACCCGTACAGCATGGTCAAGGACCATCGCACCCAGGTGGAGACGGGCAACGTCGGCGCCGTCATGGACGGTGACATCGACGAATTCATTGAAGCGTATTTGCGCACATTAATTCAACCCGCTTCCGAATCTTAATAGAGGCTGTTCAAAAAGCCGGGACTTTTTGAACAGCCCTACGATAGACCGACTCGCCACCTGCGCCGATGTTCACATCGGGGCAGTTTTTTTCTGCACGGCAACGCTTCACTTTGCTAGAGCGGCACCTGCAATACGATGATGGACGCGGTCCATGCTCTGCAATTATGGTGACGAAGGAGAGACGCAATCGTTATGCCAACTCAATCCCAATCTCAAGCGCTAGCCTCATCGGCAGCTTCGCACAAGCCGCGGCGCCGCGAGTCCCGGCTGCCCTATCATCATCCGCTTCGGATCGTTCTTGATTACAGCTTGATTTTACTCGGGGCGTTCATTATAGCGCTGACGTTCAACAGTCTGATGCTGCCGAATCGCATTGCCTCCGGCGGCATCTCCGGTCTGTCCATTCTGCTTGAAAAGCAATTCGGCTGGAACCCGGCCTACACCCAATATGCTTTCAATATTCCGATATTCATTATCGGCGTTCTGTTGCTCGGCAAGCAGTTCGGCGTACGGGCATTCGTCGGTTCGCTGGTGCTGCCGACCTTTATATTTCTGACGAGCCATATCGAGTCCGCGACAGATAACCCACTGCTGGCGTCCATATTCGGCGGCCTCGGCATCGGTCTAGGCCTCGGCATCGTCTTCCGCGGGCGCGGATCGACGGGGGGCAACGCCATCTCGGCGCAGTTGCTGCACCGGTACGGACGCATCAGCCTCTCGCTGTCCATCGCGATCTGCGACGGCATCATCATCGCGTTGGCGGGCTTCATGCTTTCGTTCGAGGGCGCCATGTACGCGCTCATTGCGCTATTCATTACGAGCAAGACGGTCGACATCGTCCAGGTCGGCCTCGGCTCCACGAAGGTCGCCTTCATTATCAGCGAGGAGGCGGAGCGGATGTCGGAGGTGATCCTGCATGATCTCGATCGCGGCTTGACGAAGCTGCGCGGGGAAGGCGGATTCACGGGGGAAGGAAGAACCGTATTGATGGTCGTCGTCGGCCAGACGGAGATGATTAGGCTGAAGGAGCTGGTCCGCTCTGTCGATCGGCAAGCTTTTATCATTGTTAGCGATACGAATGAAGTGCTGGGAGAAGGGTTTAAGCTGTCTCCCGACAAGCCGTAAACGGAGTCATAACCACAATATATTCATTGCCAGGGAGAGTCTGGACATTCGTCGAATGTTCAGACTCTTTTCTGCATGATGGATGTTGGATGCGATGAGAGTTGATGAGGGGAGGCGTCAGAGCGAGTGTATCGATTGTTCGGCAAGCCGCGTCAGTGGCCGAAGCCCAAGCTGAAGCAGCCGAAGGAGATGTAATTCGTTCTCCATATCAATCGGATCGGACTGCGGAAGCGCCATGAGAATACTGGACAGGGAACAGCCTTGGCCCCATACGGCCAAGGCTGTAAGTATGCTGTTCATACGTTCGCAAGAGAGCTAGGCGGCATTTCCCGCGGCACAGGCTCCGATGATGTATTCGGCTTGAAATCAGGCCCGTTGATTCCATCCTCCACAATCGGCTCCTTCTCCGGCAGCGGCTTCGCCGGAATGATCCCGCCGCCATTGTTCACGGCAACCAACGACGGTTGGGGCTGGTAGGTATCTATCGCAATGCGCTCACGCTCCACCTCTTTGCCGTCTACCACCTTAATTCGGTATGACTCAACGACATAACCTTTCTTGCCCTGCTGCAGCACCTGCTCCGTGCCGGCGGGCAGATTCGGGTTTTTGACATACTTTATTTGCGGATCCAGCACCTTTACCGTTTTCGTCTCTATTTTATAGGAAATGCTTTTATCCATCGTGCCGAAAAATTTGATCGTAAAGCGCCCATTTTCGGTCTCGGCCCGGATAAGGAGGTGCTTGCCGGTACAGTTTTTGAACTTGAAGTTGATATACCCCTGGGAAAAGGTCGCGTCGAGCCCCAGAGGCAGGTACGAGACCGGCAAGGAATGATTGCGGCGTTCGACGATCTCCAGTCCTGACCGGAGCACCGCATTGTAGAGCGTGCTCGATACTTGGCAGATGCCGCCGCCAATACCGGGCACCAATTTGCCGTTATAAATGACAGGGGCTTCCTTGAAGCCGTACCTCTTCTCTGTCTCCGCAATCACTTTGTCGTAATCGAAAATGTCACCGGGCTTCAATATCATGTCGTTGATCGTTTTGGCGGTAGATACGACATTATGCGTGCGCCCGTCCTCGGATTTGGCGAAGGCGGTCGAGAATTCGACAATTTTCCGCTCAATCCCTTCCGCCTTCAGGAAGGCGACCGTTACCGGCGGATCGGTCAGCACGAGGGAGGCTTCGATGTGGATGGCTCCTCCCTCATACCAGGCCGGAGGAATGGCTGCCCGAATCAACTGCTCCAGTTGCCCCCGATCGACGCGGTATACTTGTCGCTCCGGCGTGTAGACGACCTCATCATCCTTCGTAATCTCGCGCGAGGCATTAACCGGCTTCCCGAAGCTTGCCGCCTCCCAGCCTGGCGTAAATCGCTCCTTCCATACACTCGCTTTCCAATGAAACTGTATCTCCCAGTCTTTCTTGAAGCTTCTTCTTGCCGTTATTCGCTCCCATAGAGACCCTTCCTGCAAAGGCTTCAGCGCGGCCAACAACGGCTTCGCATTATAGGTTACCCCGAGCTCGGACAAGGTCGTCCTCACCGGAGCTGCTCCGTTGGATCCGAAGGTGATCTCCACCGGTGTCGCTTCGAATTGCCGAAGCCGCTGATCCAGTTCCTCGCCAAAGGCAGCAAAGCTCATCCCGCCCACTTCCCAGAAAGAGAGCCGGACCTCCGGCGGAAGGCGGTCTTGCGAAGCATAGCTGTGGGCCCATCCCCACAAGACGGTAACGGCCAGCAGCAGCGAAGCAGCTGCGATGAATAGCGCATGTATTTTTTTCAAACCGATTGCCTCCTGCGTGAAGAAAGTAAAAAATCTGTCTCTCTCACTATATGCGCGCAAAGGGGCAAACTTTACTTGGAAAGCGTAACGGTTGCCGGGTCATCAGCTATGCTTTTTCAAAAATTCAAATGTTCTCCCTAGTGTTTTTTCGGCATGGGGAGAAGTAAAGTCAAATTGATATTCATGGCCTAACTCCGAATGGGTGCCTTCAAATAATACGCTGTCCACTTCGACCCCGTTCCTGACGAGAACGTCGATAAGATCTAGGGAATGCGGCGCCAAAGAATCCGCGTCTCCCACGGTAAGAAAGACAGGCGGATAATCCGGTGTGACATGGTTAACCGTGGACATCTCATTCAAGCGCGTGAAGGTGGCGAAATCCTTGACTCCCGTATAGGACCACAACACCGACTTCACTCCAAGCCGCAGGATAAAAGAGGGCGAAGGCTGAGTCATTCTATCCATGTTGTACAGACCACAGTATAAGAGGGCACCTTTGAGCTGTTTTTTATCGATAGAGGGCTGTATTCCCATCGACTTGGCCAGGCTTTCATTCGTAATCACGGCCGCGGTTTGACTGGCGATTTGAGCCCCCGCCGAATCACCGCCAATAAATAATCGGCTCATATCACCGCCGTATTGCCCAATATGGTCCTGCAAATAGTTCAGTGCTTGATTGGCTTGCATGACGGGAGCCGGATATTTCTGCCCTGGAGCAAGGGCGTAGTTGATATTGGCTACGACATATCCCTCATTGGCGAGCGCCATTCCATACTCTTGCGTTTGCTCTTTATTGCCGGATACAAATCCCCCTCCATGTATCCACATAATGACGGGGAGATCCTTGCCGGCATTTTTCGGATAGTAGATATCGAGGAGGCTATTCTCCATGCCGTGCTCATCGTACACAACATCTTTTACGACATGAACTTGCTTGTTGATCATCTCGATGTTGGCGGGTGACGCAAAGGGCTTCCATTCGAAGAGATGCTTCATGATCAGGGCATGAAAAGAAGGAGTAAACTGACCGATGAGATATATGAGCAATACAGGAATAATAAAAATGCACACGATAACGGCACCAAGTATCCATCGTATGATTCGATGACGCGTGTTCTTTGTTTTCACTCGAATCAACCATTCCTTTCTCGTTGTTGCTGCTTGCTAAGTTAGTTCGTTGATCCCGCTACGGCAAGTATGTATATTGTAACATAAGAAGGATGGTTAGGAAAAATGACCTTTCCCCTTGCGGGCTAAATTAGGGTTCAGATCGACATTTTCCGCCTGTTGTACCCATGTCAAATCTCGGACGTACCGGAAAGATGTTGAAATTCGCTTATTATTAGAGGAATTGGCCTGCGGGTGTCGAATATGTAAAGGCTAATCTTTAATTACGTAGGGTGTGATGATTTGATAGAAATGCAGGATGTGTGGAAGACGTACCCGGACGGATCGCATGCGTTGCGCGGGGTATCTGTCCAGATTGATAAGGATGAGTTCGTCTATGTGGTTGGTCCTTCCGGAGCGGGGAAATCAACCTTTATGAAGCTGATATACAGAGAGGAAATCCCGACGAAAGGGCAGATTGTCGTCAGTGGATTCAATATCGGGAAGTTGAAGCAGCGCAAGATTCCGTTCGTGCGGCGCAATATTGGCGTCGTGTTTCAGGATTTCCGCCTGCTGCCCAAGCTAACTGTTTATGAAAATGTGGCCTTTGCGATGGAAGTGATCGAGGCTCCGCCGAAGGTCATTAAGCGTCGGGTGCCAGAGGTGCTCGAACTGGTTGGCTTGAAGCATAAGGCATCGAGCCTGCCTGCCCAATTGTCCGGCGGGGAGCAGCAGCGAATCGCGATCGCCCGGGCGATTGTGAACAATCCTTCCGTTATCGTCGCGGACGAGCCGACCGGCAACCTTGACCCCGAGAATTCCTGGGGCATTATGAAGCTGCTGGAGGAAATTAATTACCGCGGAACGACGATTGTCATGGCAACGCACAACAAGGATATCGTCAATGCGATGCGTCAGCGGGTTATCGCGATCGAGCACGGACATATCGTCCGGGATGAGGTTCGGGGGGAGTACGGATATGACTTTTAATACGTTGGCCCGCCATCTGAGAGAAGGCAGCAAAAGTCTGTTCCGCAACGGATGGATGTCATTCGCCTCCATAATTTCGATCGTGATCTCGCTGTTTATTCTCGGTGTATTCCTGGTATTGTCCATCAACGTCAATGCCATTACGAACAATATTGACAATCAAGTGCAGATTCGGGTTTTCCTTCAACTGAATGTGACACCGGAGCAGGCGAAGCTGCTGGAAACCGATATCGGCAATATGTCCGAGGTCAGCAAGGTCGCCTTCATCTCGAAGCAGGAAGGGATGAAGCTGCTGGAGCAGCAAATGGGCGAAGACGGCAAGGAACTGCTGGCCGGCTATAACGACGAGACCAATCCGCTGCCGGATTCCTTCACGATCGATGTCTACCAGCCGGATGATGTGCCGATGGTGGCCAAAAAAATTTCGATGCTGAACGAGACGAACAGCGCCAAGCCGATCTGGAAGGTGCAATACGGCAAAGGCACCGTCGAGACGCTCTTCCAAGTCACCTCGACCATTCGCAACTTCGGGATGATCATCGTTGCCGGGCTGGCCGTTACGGCCATGTTCCTTATTTCTAATACGATTAAAGTTACGATTATGGCGCGCCAGCGCGAGATCGGCATAATGAAGCTGGTCGGCGCGACGAACTCCTTTATACGCGGGCCGTTCTTCGTGGAAGGGGGCCTGCTCGGCATCATGGGTTCGGTGGTGACCATCGCCCTGCTATTCTACGGGTATCAGCAGCTAACCACGCATTTTGAGTTCGGACTGATGATGATTAAGCTGGTTCCCCTTACAGATATTTGGCTGCTCGTGGGCGGGACGCTGCTCGGCCTCGGGATCGTCATCGGCGTATGGGGAAGCACGATTTCGATACGAAAGTTCTTGAAGGTTTAATCGCTTTTTGCAAAATAGGACAATCCACGCAGATGTACCGGATAAGAGTAAGGAGGAATGGTATTGATTAAGCAAGGACGGAAGAAGAAATGGATTGCTCTGACAGCAGCGGGCGCTCTACTTGTATTGATACTCGTGCCGCCGACGGTTGGGGTAGCGTCGGAGCTGGATCAAGTAAACAAGCGGCTTCAAGAACTGCAGCGGCAGGTACAGGAAGCGGAGGACAAGCAGCAGGAGGCCGATGCGCAAAAAGCCAAGGCCGAAGAGATGATGAACAAAACGACCAAGGATCTGAATTACGTCGTTGGCGAGATCGAGAAGAAGACGAAGGAAATGCTCGACGTGACGCTCGAAGTCGACAAGACGGAGGCGAATCTGGAGGAGGCGGCCCAGGAGCTGGAGGATATCAAGCGACGGATTGCCAATCGGGAGAAGCTGCTCGATTCGCGCGTGCAGTTGATGTATACAAACGGCGCCGTCTCTTATATTGATGTCTTGTTCAACGCCACAAGCTTCTCCGACTTCGTCGATCGGCTCGACTCGATGCAGACGATCGCTTCGCGTGACAAGGAAATATTGACCGAGCATAAGCGTGACAAGGAGCTGGCCGTCGTCCAGAAGCAGGAGATCGAGACGGAGCTGAAGCGGGTCAAGCTGCTGTACGCGAAGCTGAATGAAGCGAAGAAAAGCTTGCAGCTCAAGGAAAACGAGAAAAAGGTCATGATTGCAAGCTATGAGCAGCAGGTGGAAGACAACCACGGTGTGAGCAAGGAGCAAGAACGTCTCCTGATGGAATTCGCCAAGGAGCGCGCTGAACTGATTCGCAAGAAGAATGAGCTGAATGCGCAGCACCAGGGCCAGACGTCACAGCAAGTATATACGTACACCGGCGGCAAGCTCGGCCTGCCGCTGCAGGCGGACTACTATATTTCTTCGCCATTCGGTTCCCGCGTCGATCCGATTACCGGCGTCAGCGGGGCGTTCCACAGCGGCATTGATATGGCGACCCCGGGCGGGACGCCGATCTATGCGGCCGAGGACGGAGCGGTTATCGTAGCCGAGTGGTATGGGGGATACGGCAATTGTGTGATCCTTGATCACGGCAACGGGCTCTGGACACTGTACGGCCATATTCGTTCGGGCGGCATCAAGGTCCAGAAGGGCGATACGGTCAAGCGTGGCGACAAGATTGCAGAAGTGGGCCAGACCGGCCGCGCGACAGGCAACCATCTTCATTTCGAAGTGCGGCTGAACGGCGAACAGGTGAATCCGAGCAATTATCTCAAATAAAATGGACGGCAATGGCATATACTAGGAAAGACCTGAGCATGCGTATATGGACAAGATAAAGGCGGTGATTCAATGTCGTTCAAAGGACGGACGGTCGCTTTGCTTGTAGGGGCGGCTATGCTGGCAAGCAGCGTGGTGACGTTGGCTGCGGTGGATTTGCCCAGTCTGGCCAGTCTGGCCAGTGGAGGACAAGCAGCGGCCACAGGCAAAGGCCTGTCCCCGCAGGAGACGCAGAAGATCAATTCCGTTCTCGGCATTATTGAAAATAAGTACGTGACCCCAGTAGAACGCGAGAAGATTGTGAATGGGGCCGTGCATGGCATGATCTCGGCGCTGGAGGATCCTTACTCCTCTTATATGGAGGCGGAGGAAGCGCAACAATTCAATAACAGCGTCGAAGGCGCCTTTACGGGCATCGGCGCGGTACTGGCGATGAAGAACGGCGAGATCACGGTCATTTCCCCGATTAAGGGCTCTCCGGCCGAGAAGGCGGGCGTGAAGCCGAAGGATGTGTTCCTCTCTGTCAACGGAGAGAGCCTGTCAGGCAAGACGTTGAATGAAGCCGTGGAAAAGATTCGCGGCGCGAAAGGCACCAAGGCGAAAATCGAGATCAAGCGTGCAGGGCAATCCGAGCCGATTGAGTTGACTGTCATCCGCGATGAGGTCGACTTGGAGACGGTCTATCCGAAGATGCTGGATGACAAGATCGGATATATCGAGGTGCGCCAGTTCTCGATGAACACGCTCGAACGGTTCAAGGAAGCACTTCAGAACCTGGAGAAGCAGGATATGAAGGGGCTTATCATCGACGTGCGCAACAACCCGGGCGGGGTGCTTGATATCGTGCAGAAGATGATGGAGCAGTTCGTTCCGAAGGGCAAGACGATCGTACAGGTGGAGAACCGCAATAAGGAGCGCGACAAGTACAACTCCCAAGGAACCTCCACCACCGTGAAGCCGTATCCGATCGCGGTGCTGACGAACAAGGGCAGCGCGAGCGCATCCGAGATTATGGCGAGCGCATTGAAGGAGTCCGCCGGAGCAAAGCTGGTCGGCGAGCAAACTTTCGGCAAAGGAACGGTGCAGATGGGTTATGATTCGGGTGACGGCGGGATGATCAAGATTACGATCGCGAAGTGGCTCACCCCGGACGGTCATTGGATTCATCAAAAAGGCATCGAGCCGGATATTGTCGTTCATCAGCCGGAATATTACAGCGTCGCTCCGCTTCCGCGGGACAAAACGCTGAAGTTCGCCATGAACGATGCGGACGTGAAAAATATGCAGCTTATGCTAGATGGTCTCGGTTATAAGCCGGGCGGTACGAACGGCTATTTCTCCAAGGAGACCGAAGCCGCACTGAAGTCGTTCCAGCGCGCCGTCGGATTGAGCGCGACCGGCCAGGTGGACGCGAAGACGGCGAAGAAGCTGGAAGCCGACATTTTGCAGGCGATGCGCGATCCGAAGAATGATGCGCAATTGAACAAAGCGGTTGAAACAGTGAAGCAGGAAATTCACTAAGCGCCGTCGAATAAAGAAAAGGAAGGTCGCAAGCTTGAACTTGACGGCCTTCCTTTTTTCAGTGTATCGCGTGATGATGATTACCACGCGGCTTAGATTCCCCGCAGCAGCGCCGTCTTCGCTACCCAAGAGAGGGGCAACGGCGTTTCTGCTTGTGATAGGGCAAGTCGCATATTTCGAAAGGGGCGAATGAAGTGGAACTCCTTATGGAAACTGGCGTTCATTTGACGGAAGCACTGCTTCAATGGTTGTTGTCGCCTTTGTATTGGATATCCATCCTATTGGTTGCACTCATCTGTCGCAGGCAGATGCTGCTCGAACGAAGGCTGTTCGCGGTGAAGATGCACAGTTGGATCGAGCAAACGTGGCATGCCTGGCTGGGCGGGCTGCTAGCGGGGCTCGCCGTCTCGGCTGCGGTGATCGGCCTAGGCATCTCCTTCACGGCGGAAGCGATAATCGCGCTCTGGGCGGTCGGGCTGCTGCTCCTGTTATTCCGCGTCCGGTTCTTTTGTATTGCGTACTCGGGGGGCATGCTCGCGCTGGCTCAGTTCGCGCTGAACGCGTTCGCGCCGGCCTGGGCGCCGGAAGGCTTCCTCGCGCCGTTCGTGGCCGCCATCCGGGAGATGGATGCGGCCGGGCTGCTCATCCTGGTGGCGCTGCTGCACGCGGCGGAAGCCTGGCTTATCCGCAAGCAGGCCGCACGCATGGCCGGCCCGTTGTTCATGGAGAGCAAGCGGGGCCGGATTGTCGGCGCCTATCAGATGCAGAGCCTGTGGCCGATTCCGCTGCTGCTGCTCTTTCCGACAATGACGACGGGAACGCCGCTCCCGTGGACGCCGCTTCTCGGTACGGGATGGGAACAAGGCTGGACGCTGATCGCGTTCCCGGTCGTCATCGGCTTTTCCGAGCTGACATTTACCCGCCTGCCGCAGGAGAAGGCGGCGGCAAGCGCCTCGCGCCTGTTCGCCTTTGCAGCGATTCTGCTCGCGCTCGGGCTGGCGGCTTCCTGGTGGCCGCCGCTGGTCCCGCTAGCGGCGATCGCGGCGCTTGGGCTGCATGAAGCGCTCATCTGGTTCAGCCGTCGCGAGGAGAACGAGCGCAGCCCGGTCTTCACGCATGATCCACTTGGGCTGCGTGTGCTGGCGGTGCTGCCGGGCGGTCCGGCGGAAGCGCTTGGCATTCGGACTGGCGAGGTCATCGCGAAGGCGAACGGCGTCCCGGTGCGCACGAAGGAGCAGTTGCATCAGGCGCTGCGTGCCAATGCCGCGTTCTGCAAGCTGGAGGTGTATAACCGGGGCGGCGAGGTGCGCTTCCTGCAGCGCGCGATCTATGCCGGCGAGCATCACCAGCTCGGCGTCTTGCTCGCGCCGGACGACCGCGTCGCCATCGTCGCCGTGACGCGTCAGCCGTCGCTGTTCGCGCTGCTGACGGTCCCTTGGACGAAGCGGAAGACAATGCGGGGCCATCCCGACCAGACCGTGGAAGCGGAGCAGCTTGGATTGGGCGCAGCGGACGGCCCAGAGACGAAGCCGGCCGATACTTCCGCGACATAAACATCTGCATTTTATTGTGGATATCCTGTGGATATTCGGGATAAACATCGCTGTTGACGGTTTAATTATGTGGACAACTTGTTTGTAAATTAAAAAAGGAGGGGATAACTCCCCTCTAGGATGTGTATAAATGGTGGGTATGGATGGTCTACTGCACCATGCTGCGCAGGACGATAATCTCCACCCGCCGGTTTTGTTGGCGGTGCGCTTCCGTATCATTATCCACAACCGGCCGTGTCTCACCGTAGCCCGCGATCTGGAACTGGTCGGGATCCAACTTCTTGTCATCAACAAAGAAGCGGAGGACAGACAGGGCCCGGGCTGCGGATAACTCCCAATTGTCCTTGTATCGTCCGCCGGAGGCGAACGGCAGATTGTCCGTATGCCCTTCGATGCTGACCATCGTGTCGAGCCGCGGCAGCAGGGTAGCCAGCTTGTCCAGGGTCGGCAAGGCCTTGTCCTTCAGCTCGGCGCGGCTCAAATCGAACAGCAGCCGGTCGCTGAGCCGAATCGAAATCCCTTTGGGGATATCCGCCACCTCAATCTGGCCGTCCAGACCGTTGTCGCTAATGTACTGCTGAATGACTCCCATGAAGTTCTTGAGCTGTTCTTCCTGCTTGCGGAATGCCAAGTCCTTGTCGGTCAACACGCCGATGGCGGCCGGCTTCTCTTCCTTGACTTCCCCGGAACCCCCGTCTTCGGCGGTCTTGAGCGCCCCTGTCTTGCCGGGCTTCGTATAGGCTCCATCCAGGATGCCCGCTCCTTGGTCCAACGGGGTGTCGCCGCTCTTGAACGATTGTTGGAGCGTCTCGGAGAGCGACTGGTATTTGCCGGCGTCTACCTGGCTCATCGCGTACATAATGACGAAGAAAATAAGAAGCAGCGTAATCAAATCGGCATAGGTGATAAGCCAGCGTTCATGATGGGCGGTCTCCTGGGCTTGTTGTCTACTTCTGCGTCTCATGGATCATCCCCCGCTTCATCAACGGATCCGTCTTGAGCGACTCAAACGCATCCTCGGCAAGAAGGAAGGAGCTCAGCTTTTTACGCACGATCTGCGGGTTCTCTCCCGCCTGAACGGCGAGAATGCCGTACTCAATCATTTCCATGATGCGGATATCGTCTGCGCTCCGCGCTTTGATCTTGCTCGCGACAGGCAGATAGATGACGTTCGCGGTCGCTACGCCGTACAGGGTCGCCGTGAAGGCGACGGCTATTGAGGGTCCGAGCATGGAAGGATCGGACAGGCTGCCCAGAACGTGAATCAATCCCATGACCGTACCGATAATCCCCATCGTCGGGGCATAGCCTCCGGCGGCTTCGAATATTTTGGCATAGCCTTCGTGCTTCTCGGTGATCGCGTCCATTTCAAGCTCAAGCATCTGCTTCACCAGATCCGGTTCCGTGCCGTCGATGACCATCATCATGCCACTGCGCAAATATTCATTCTCGTGCTGCTGCACCGAGTCTTCCAGGGACAGCATGCCTTCGCGGCGGGCTACCGTGCTCAGCGCGACGATATCGTCGATGAGCTTCTCCGGCTGCGTCGCGCGGTGCGCGAATGCCATCTTTAGCGCCTGCGGAATGCTGCGGAGCCGCTTCCCCGGGAAGCTGACGACGACCGCGGCGAGGGTGCCTCCGATAACGATGAGCGCCGCCGTTTTTTCCCATAAGCCGCCAATATGCCCGCCTTCCCACAAAAAACCGCCGATGAGCGCGGTTAATCCTGCAATAATCCCGATGACTGTCGTTTTATCCATCTTGTAATCCTCTCCCGTTTAACATTTCCCATTTGCATCCATACCGTGAAAAGAGTATAATCGAAAGGGAACAAACATTCTTATTTGTGACTGTTTATGACAACCGATTGACGACGTATGTGAGTTGAGTGCTCTTTCACGCATAGAAGTTCGCGGGGGCGAGAAGGCCGATTATGGGCGGAACGCCGCCTTCCCTTATTCTTGTCTGATCCTTTTATCGGGTCATTATCAAGGAAAGTTTAGGGAATAGCAACTTACACCGATTTTGGCCTGTTATTTGATTCGGGAGACCTACAGAACGGCTGAATTTAGGCCTGATTGGGAAGGTATCCGGTCTGAAGGCTTATCCCGACGGCGAAGCGGCAAGCAGCGGAACCGCCAGGCCATGACGGCAAGCCAGCCTCGTCTTGAGCATGAGTTGAGCATACCATATTGATCATGAATTGAGCATACCATATTCATTATTATTTTGGAAGAAAGTCGGTGAGGCTATGGCGGAATGGGAAGTGTTGACGAAGCCGTTTGAGCTGGTATCGGAATTTGATCCACAAGGGGATCAGCCGGAGGCGATCGACAAGCTGGTCGAAGGAATGCAGCAAGGCAAGCGCCATCAGACGCTGCTTGGCGCGACAGGCACGGGCAAGACATTCACGATTGCTCAGACGATAGCCAGAGTGAACAAGCCGACGCTGGTCATTGCCCATAACAAGACGTTGGCCGCCCAGTTATGCAGCGAGTTTCAGGAATTTTTCCCGAACAACGCCGTATCCTACTTCGTCAGCTATTACGATTACTATCAGCCGGAAGCGTACATTCCGTCTTCCGATACGTATATTGAGAAGGATTCGAGCATCAACGAAGAGATTGACAAACTCCGCCACTCGGCGACGAGCTCGCTATTCGAGCGGAGGGACGTTATTATTGTCGCCAGCGTATCATGCATCTACGGCTTGGGATCGCCGACGGAGTACGGGAATTTAGTCCTGTCGCTGCGGACGGGAATGGAGAAGCCGCGCAATGCAATTCTTGCCAAGCTGGTCGATATTCAGTATCAGCGCAATGATCTGAACTTCATCCGGGGAACGTTCCGGGTGCGGGGCGATGTCATTGAGATCTTCCCGGCCTCGAAGAGCGAGCATGCCATCCGCGTCGAACTGTTCGGGGATGAGATTGAGCGCATCGCCGAGATTGATGTGCTCACGGGCGAGATTATCGGCGAGCGCGATCATGTCGCTATCTTCCCGGCATCTCACTTCGTTACGGCGGAGGAGACGATGAAGCTCGCATTGAAGCATATCGAGCGCGAACTGGAGGATCGGTTGGAGGAGCTGCGGAGCCAGGGCAAGCTGTTGGAAGCGCAGCGGCTGGAGCAGCGCACCCGGTACGACATCGAGATGATGCAGGAGATGGGCTTCTGCTCCGGCATCGAGAACTATTCCGGACCGATGACGTTCCGGGAGCGCGGGGCGACGCCGTATACGCTGCTCGACTACTTCCCGGATGATTTCCTCGTCGTCGTCGACGAGTCGCACGTGACGTTGCCGCAGATTCGGGGCATGTACAACGGGGACCGGGCACGGAAGGGAGTGCTCGTGGAGCACGGGTTCCGGCTGCCTTCGGCGCTGGACAACCGGCCGCTTCGCTTCGAGGAATTCGAGTCGAAGGTGCCGCAGGCCATCTATGTCTCGGCGACACCGGGTCCTTATGAACTGGAGCATTGCCCGACCATGATCGAGCAGATTATCCGCCCGACCGGATTGCTTGATCCGGTGGTCGAGGTTCGGCCGACGAAGGGGCAAATCGACGATCTGCTTGAGGAGATCCGTCTGCGCCTGAAGAAGGACGAACGGGTGTTGATCACGACCTTAACGAAGAAGATGGCCGAGGATCTGACCGATTATTTGAAGGACATCGGAATCAAGGTCCGCTATCTTCACTCCGATGTCAAGACGCTGGAGCGGATGATGCTGCTTCGCGATTTGCGTCTTGGGGTATACGATGTGCTGATCGGGATTAACCTGCTAAGAGAAGGACTCGACCTGCCGGAAGTGTCGCTTGTCGCCATACTGGATGCCGATAAGGAAGGCTTCCTGCGCGCCGAGCGATCACTCATTCAGACGATCGGGCGGGCGGCCCGGAATGCCGGCGGCCACGTCATCATGTACGCGGACAAGATAACCGAATCCATGGACAAGGCGATCAAGGAGACGGAGCGCCGCCGCAGCATTCAGATGGCGCACAACGAGAAGCACGGCATTACGCCGCAGACGATTCGCAAAAAAATCCGCGAAGTCATCGAAGCGACGAAGACGGCGGAATCGAAGACGGGCTACGATATTGGCACATCGGTGGATAAGATGTCGAAGAAGGATCGCCAGTCGGTGATTCAACGACTGGAGAAGGAAATGAAGGATGCGGCCAAGAACCTGCAGTTCGAGCGTGCGGCAGAATTGCGCGACGCCTTGATGGAATTGCGGGCGATGGATTAGAATTCAGAGGCTTGACGAGGTTCGAGTGGACCTGAAGCGGGAGGTTAACACATTGGCGAGTGAACATATCGTGATCAAAGGGGCGAGGGCCCACAACCTGAAAAATATTGATGTAACGATTCCGCGCGACAAGTTCGTCGTGCTCACCGGATTGAGCGGCTCGGGCAAATCCTCGCTGGCGTTCGATACGATTTATGCCGAAGGCCAGCGCCGTTATGTGGAGTCGCTCTCCGCCTATGCGCGCCAGTTCCTTGGGCAGATGGAGAAGCCGGACGTAGATTCGATTGACGGCCTCTCGCCTGCCATCTCCATCGACCAGAAGACGACGAGCCGCAACCCGCGTTCCACGGTTGGAACGGTAACGGAGATTTACGACTATGTGCGGCTGCTGTACGCTCGGATTGGGCGGCCCCATTGTCCGGTGCACGGCATTGAGATTACGTCGCAGACGGTCGAACAGATGGTGGACCGCATGTTGGCGTATCCGGAGCGGACTCGGCTGCAGATTCTGGCTCCAGTCATCTCCGGGCGCAAGGGCGAACATAAGGGCGTCTTCGCCGACATCCAGAAACAGGGCTTCGTGCGGGTGCGCGTAGATGGCGAGATTCGCGATGTATCGGAGACGATCGAGCTGGAGAAGAACCGGAAGCATAATATTGAAGTGGTCGTCGACCGCATTGTCGTGAAGGATGAGGTGCAGGCTCGGCTGGCCGATTCGATCGAGACGGCACTCCATATGTCGGGCGGGCGGATTATCGTCGATATCATCGGCGAAGAAGAGCTGGTCTTCAGCTCGAATCTGGCTTGTCCGGAGTGTGGCTTCAGCATCGATGAGCTGTCGCCGCGGATGTTCTCCTTCAACAGCCCGTTCGGCGCCTGCCCGGATTGCGACGGACTCGGCGTCAAGATGATTGTCGATCCGGAGCTGCTCATTCCGGACTCGTCGAAGACGATCGGGGAAGGAGCGTTCCAGGCGTGGGCAGGAAGCACGTCGAACTATTATCCGCAGTTCCTCCAGGCGGTATGCGAGCATTACGGCATACCGATGAATGTGCCCGTGTCGCAGCTTGAGCCGGAACAGATGACGAAGCTGCTCCATGGCACGGGGGGAGAGAAGGTGCGCTTCCGCTACGAGAACGATTTCGGTCACAAGAAGGAAGCGCAGGTGGCGTTCGAAGGAATTATTCATAACTTGGAACGGCGCTACCGCGAGACGGCATCGGAAGCCGTCCGCGAGCATATTGAAGGCTTCATGAGCGCCAAGCCATGCGGTACCTGCAAAGGGCATCGCTTGCGCAAGGAAAGTCTCGCTGTTACCATCAATGCTCAAAATATGGCCTATGTAACGGCGCTCTCTATCGGGGAGGCGCAGCGCTTCTTCTCGAGTCTGGAACTGACGGAGAAGGAACAGATGATCGCCCATCTCATCCTGAAGGAGATCAACGCCCGGCTTGGCTTCCTGGTGAACGTGGGGCTGGATTACTTGACGCTGAGCCGCGCGGCGGGAACGCTGTCCGGCGGCGAGGCGCAGCGTATCCGGCTTGCGACCCAGATTGGCTCCAGCCTGATGGGTGTGCTATATATTTTGGACGAGCCGAGCATCGGGCTGCATCAACGCGACAATGATCGTTTGATTCAGACGCTGGAGCATATGCGCAATCTGGGCAACACGCTTATCGTCGTCGAACATGACGAAGACACGATGCTTGCGGCGGACCATATCATCGATATTGGTCCGGGCGCGGGAATTCACGGCGGGCAGGTTATCGCCGAAGGGACGCCGGAAGAGATCATGAAGGACAAGCATTCGCTTACCGGCCAATATTTGAGCGGGCGCAAGTTCATTCCGGTACCGTCGAAGCGCCGTGCGCCAGACGGACGATGGCTCGAAATCATCGGCGCCAAGGAGAACAATCTGCGCAGCGTGAACGTGAAGCTTCCGCTTGGCGTATTCACGGCGGTAACCGGCGTATCCGGCTCCGGCAAATCGACGCTCGTGAACGAGATTCTGTATAAGACATTGGCGAGAGATTTGAACCGGGCGAAGGTGCGTCCAGGACAGTACAAGGAGATTCGCGGCCTCGAGCATATCGATAAGGTCATTGATATCGACCAGTCGCCGATAGGGCGGACGCCGCGCTCTAACCCGGCTACGTATACCGGCGTGTTCGACGATATCCGTGATCTGTTCTCGACGACGAATGAAGCGAAGATTCGCGGCTACAAGAAGGGCCGCTTCAGCTTCAACGTCAAGGGCGGTCGCTGCGAGGCATGCCGGGGCGATGGAATTATCAAGATTGAGATGCACTTCCTGCCGGATGTATACGTTCCTTGCGAAGTGTGCAAGGGCAAACGCTACAACCGGGAGACGTTGGAAGTCAAATATAAAGGCAAGAGCATCGCCGATGTGCTGGAGCTGACGATCGAGGATGCGGCGGAGTTCTTTCAGAACGTGCCGCGTATTCACCGCAAAATCCAGACGCTGCTCGATGTCGGGCTCGGTTACATGAAGCTCGGCCAGCCGGCGACGACGCTGTCCGGGGGCGAAGCCCAGCGGGTGAAGCTCGCGGCGGAGCTGCATCGCCGCAGCACGGGCAAGACATTTTACATTCTCGATGAGCCGACGACGGGTCTGCATGTCGCGGATATCGACCGTCTGCTGCAGGTGCTGCATCGCCTCGTTGATTCCGGCGAGACGGTGCTCGTGATCGAGCATAACCTCGACGTTATTAAGACGGCCGATTACTTGATCGACCTCGGCCCGGAAGGCGGCAGCGGCGGCGGCACGATGGTGGCGACCGGCACGCCGGAGCAGGTCGTGAAGGTGGCAGGCTCCTACACGGGCCGCTACTTGAAGCCAATTCTGGAACGGGATCGGGAACGGGCCGCGCAGTGGGAGACGGCCTGCAGCGTGGCGCAGGAGGTGTAAGCGCAAGGGACAATAATGCGGCACGAGGCTTCCCCGTCGCATATGATCACCATCGCCACGTATTTGGGGATTCGGCATTATTTCGATACGGTCATCGGCGATGATAGTCTATGAATCACTCCGTCTGATGATTGCATTCGGATTGTTCGTGATTGTGCTGCTGTCCTTCCCTAACAAGAAGTAGACCTCCCTGAGCTTACCGGCTGGTGGAAGCCTACCTTCCATAATGGTCGACTGCCTAAGAGGCAATGGATTGCAAGACCGTAGATGTTCCCGAATCTGCGGTCTTTTTTATGTGAATCCCATTTGAATCGGTCATCATGGGAGGCACACGGCTCGAGCGATGACGTGGCTCATTTGTAAATGTCATCCCCACCCAAAAACCTAAAAACCTGTGACAATCCTGTTAAAGATAGTGGAAAAGTATTGAAATCCTTGCTTGGTAATTATAACATAGGGAAAGATTGGGGAAATGCGCATGTAGAGGGAGGTCGCACCATGTTTCTGGCCGAAGGAGCAGAGCAGACCGAAAACCTGTTTACTTTTTTTGACGTCTTTATGATCGTGTTTACGTCCATCTTGATTTGGGCAGCAATCCGTCAAGTCAAGCAGCGTCCGCGCAATCCGTTTGCAATCGGGTTTGTGATTGTCAGCTTGATTGTCTTTTTGATTGCAGATATGAAGATGATTTCGGGTTGGTAAAAATAGTCTATATCGTAATGTTAAGCGATTTTAATGGGGATGCCGAACTCCGCACACATTCAAACAGCCAACAGACAGGCTCTTTGATATAGATTATCAAAGGGCTTTTTTCGGCATTGGATGCCTCCCCGGTACTGAAAGCGGACCTTTCTCAACGCGCAAATCAAGAGGAGAGAAGAATATGAAAGCAGATCATGTCAGGAAGAAGGGGTTGTGCTGCGGGTTGCTGTCGCTGGCGGTGATGTCGGGGGTGACGCTGCCGGCGGCGGCACATGCAGCCGATGCGGCAACGATGAAGGCCGCCAGCATCGATGGTAAGGTGAATGTGCAGGCTGAGGCAATGCAGCAATGGTTCGGCGGTGACGGGACATACAGTTCGAAGACGCAAATGTACAGCTACATGCCGAACGATGTTTCCGCCGTTATTCAAAAGGTCGGACCGTCGGTCATCTCCATTTTATGTATAGTAGAGGGCAGCGAGGAAGGGAAGGATTATCGGCTTGGGAGCGGCTTCGTCGTGCGCGAGGATGGTTGGATTGTAACGAATGCGCATGTTGTTAAAGGAGCCTCGAATCTGCAAGTGGTTACCTCGGATGGAACGGCGTATTCGGTTCAAAAATGGTATGCCGACGAGGCGATCGATCTGGCGATGCTGCAAATCAAGGCCAGCGGACTAAAGCCGGTCACGTTCATGAAGCAGGCGCCGCAGGTCGGCGATCCGGTCGTCGCTCTGGGAACGCCGGGTTCGTTTAGGCTGCGCAATTCGGCGACATTAGGCATCGTGAACGGCATCGGGCGGTCATACACCGGAGAACCGCCATCGTGGTCATACGACTATAAGAAGATTCAGACAGACGCAGCGCTCAATCCCGGCAGCAGCGGCGGGCCGCTTTTTAATATGAAAGGGGAAGTCATTGGCGTCAATACGCAGAAAGGTATAGGGGATGACATCGATAACCTGGGGTTTGCCATTCCGGCAGATACGGTGCAGATGGCGATTCGCCATTTTATGAACTATGGCAAGATTAAGCGCGCGGATCTTGGCATCGAACTGGAGGAGGACTATGCCGCCTCTGAGGGGCTGCCGGGAGCGGAACTGCTTCGGGTGACGGCGGTGCAAAGCGAAGCGGCGAAGCAGGCCGGCATCCGCGAAGGCGATGTGCTGTATGCCGTCGATGGGCAACAGGTGATGACGAAGACGGATATCATTGAAGCGCTTAAGCTGCGGCTGCCCGGACAACGGGTGTCGCTTACGATGCAGTCGGATGGGGATGTGGTGGAACGGACGGTTGCGCTGGTCGAAGGCTAATCCAGCGCCGTCGTTCCCTTTGCTGTCGGGCAGGGGGAGATCGTTGATAGGAGTGAAGGAGCGTCTTGGGAGAGGAGACGGTAGAATGAGAGAGAGGAATACAGGCAAGATCATGGGCAGGATCGCATGCACCGGGCTTGCCGCCGTACTGCTGGCCGGAGGACAGGCGATAGCAGCGGCTTCGGCTGTAGGAAGCGGAACGTTGCAGGCGGAGGTACATCCGCCCTTAGCCGCACAGGCACAGACACAGGCGGGTCTGGTGATGGAGGAGCTGCGGCTGCAGGTAGGCAGCGCCAAGGCGACGCTGAACGGGGAAGAATGGACGATAGCCAAGCCGTATGTAAAGCAAGGGGCAACGATGGTGCCGCTGCGGGTATTTACCAAGGCGTTCGGGGCCGAGCTGAGCTGGAGCGCGGGAGATGTTGTGACGTTAAAGAACGACAATACGGCGCTGCGGCTGCGCGTTGGGCAGCCGCAGGTGAGGGTGAACGGCAAGGCGATGACGCTCCCTGTCGCTCCGGAAATGGTGGACGGCACGCTTATGGCACCGCTTAAGCCGTTAGCGGAAGCCTTTGGGGCCACTTGTACGGTGGCGAGTGATCAGAGCATTGCGCTGAAACGAACCGGCACGTTGGCGGACGCGGTTATCGATGTAAGCGCGCAGGCGGGACGTATCGGCGATCATGTGCGCCGCTGGTCGATGGTGATGCCGGAAGGCTGGAGCTACCGGTTCTTGACGCCGGAGGAAAACGCCGTCGTCTTGGAGAGCCCGTCCGGACAAGCCTGGGCGGAGATTGATATCAACTCGTGGCAGTCCAACAAGCTTGCCCATCTGGCGGATCAGTTCGCGGGGGAAGCGACAGGCAAGCAGATGCTGGAGCATATGAAGACAGAAATGTTCGATAAAGATGCGATCAAGTCGTCTCATATCGGAACGATGGACGGCAAGGCATATGCGCAGGCCATTGTGAAGGACGAGGGCCTGAAGCTCACCCGTGTATTCAGCGCCGGGGGCAACCGCTATACGGTGAAGATGTATGATGCTGCTGCCTTATCGCCGCGGCAACTGCTTCAATATGAACCGCTGCTGAATACGTTCCGTCCGAATGATGACCCGGCCAACAGAGCGGGGGTGAAGGATATCAGC
>NZ_BALG01000026.1 GCF_000315235.1 Paenibacillus popilliae ATCC 14706
GGGTGGTGAGAACTTTCATTCTACACGAATCCGGCCATGAGCCTTTTGTTTTTTTATTTCCAGAAGGTGTCGCACTTCATTTTACAATCCGTCATATACAATCAAATCACCCACCCGCCCCAAATCATCCGAAACGGTTGGGGTCAGTATCACATCATAATTCGGTGTATTGATCTGCGGCAAACCTTTCGGATTGACTTCAACAAAGGGTTCGAACTCTCGGAAATACCCGTTTGTCTGGTTAGCTGTTATCGTGGCTTCACCCTGGAGAATGCGCTGTCTTTGCACTTTCTCCATTTCTTGCCGCAAAGCTCCAGCGAGCTGCAAGGCTGCTACTGCGGCCAGCCCAACATCGTAATGCGAGGTCAGTATGCCGCTTTCCATTCGGTTGAGATTGGTTTCGTTGACCGGCGTTCCGGGAACCAGGACATCACCCGTTTGCTGGTCGATGACCCTGTCTTCCCATTCGAGCGGCTCATATACTTCATCGCGTAATGACATGTTTTACACCTCCTGAATAACGAACTTGAATTCGAGTAGCAAGCCTTTGTCCGCGCTATGCGGCTGAGCATCGGTTCGTTCGGAGATCATCTCGCCGGACGCCCCCAGCAGACGCGAACGGGTGACGGTCCCGTAAGGTTCATTTGTCAAATAAATATGTTTTCGCACCGTTGCTCCCTCCAGGAAGGACCGGCGGATGCTGGCCGGGTAGGTCACGCCGTCGATCTCCACGTCCGCCGCCACGATCCGCTTGTCCAGATAGTCGGCAAATTCTTGCAAAATGATCGGATTTAGCATTTAGGCCACCTCTTCCCCGCAATGATAAACGCCGCAAGGGAAGGGGGATCTGTAGCCCGTTGCGACGCTGTGATCAGAATAAATGTCAAAATTCCGGCGTTGGCCGCTGGTTGTAATGCTCGGGCGTTCCCCGACCTTGAAGGTTCCAGCTCGGGAATAATCCGCAGCTCCGATGACCGGATGGGAAATAATCGTCGGTTTCGTCGCTTGCGAAACGCCGATGTTCTCGCGATCGCGTATAGGCCCACTATAAAGGACCCCGCTAGGATCATATAATCCTTTCCCTTGGATCAACCGGCTTTGGACGGCGATTCCTTCCTGGTAGATCAGGCCGGAGGTTGACCACCAAGGCCAGCGGCCAGCGTGAGCCGTTCCGGCTAGCAACTCCATCCTAATCCGATTACGCCGATAGTGATTGGCGTACACTGTGTACCCCGATTCCGGCAGCACCGGATCGATGCGGAAGGAGTAACCGACATGTGCCGGTTTGTGCTTTTCCAGCAAGGTGATCAGCGGCCCGAAGTCGTAGCTGTCTTCCTCTGAAACCAAGGTGAACGGGATAATCAAGCGCCCCCAGGCTAGGCTCAATGAAGGCTCGACCGTCTGGAGAATGCGAAGAAGGCTGTTCCTGCCTCGTCGCTTCTTCGCCATAATCAGCCTGCGGCGCAGTTCGAGGTCGAGATCTTCATTAACCGGCAACCCGAACTGTTCTTCGTAGTACCGCAGCCCCCAGGTCGCCCGCTCGATGAAGTATTGCTCCAGAATCTCGTCCAGCGTAAGGATCAGCCCGTCAATTTCCACTCCTTGCGTTTGATAAACGGCCTGCATAACCCTGTCCCGGTCATATTGCCCCGGCTGCAAATACGAATGCATGCGATCTTTAGCCGTCATGTATAGGTCACACTCCCAAGCTGGGCAAGCTCATTGACTTCCAGGAGGATGTCCTGCCTTGAGCCTTCCAGGAGGATGTCGCCGACGTTCTCTATACCGAGGGTATAGATGACGCTGGCCGCAGCTTCTTGTATTTTGATGACGCCGCCCGGATTGACCTGGAACAGATAGGCGTTCAGCGCAGCCTCCGCATTGACGCGGGCTTGTTCCAAGGTGTAGCCCGGCTTTGGCACCAGTCCGGGAATCGTGGCGTCGATATAGGTCGTTGTGGCCGCGTGAACCGTGACCTTGGCGCTGACAGGGGCAAGCCCTTCGCCGCGTCCGCGACTTAGCGGGTCGATATGCTCTTGAACGGCGTCAATGGTCGGCTGCGGAGCCGGTCGCCCATCCAAATCCAGTATGATGATGCGGACCGTTCCGACGCCTTGCCAAAGCGGTTCGACCAGGACGTTACCAACGCCCGATACCTGTTTGGCCCAGGCCACATAGTCCGAGATATTGCCGTCGCCTTCTTCTCGCCGGTTCTCTTCGAGGATACGCTGGCGCAGCGTTTCGTCTTCTTCTTCGTCCACGCCGCCATGTAGGGGATTGAGGTTCGTCACAGACCGTATGCCGGGCAGCGGCTCGGTTAAATGGCGAACCGCTCCTATCGGCACGTTGCCGATAAGGCCAACGTCAACCGCTTTTACAGCCACTCGCCCCTTGCCAGCATTGTCCAGCACCATAGCGGCCAGCGTTCGATATAGCTTGGCTGGCGTGGAATCCGTGCTTTCGGTACTAACGAGATAACCTTCAGGAACAGGGGAACCCGGATCGCCAGTGAACAGCACATCATCGCCGGACGTTCGAGCTGCCACCGCTGGGCGTCGCTCCAGTCCGTTCTCCTGCGCCTTGTAGGTCAGGTAGTCGCCGAATGTCGTCTGTACGAATGCGCGGCGCAGCACTTCCTTAGCCCATTCCGAAGCAAGCACCAATTCAATAGCAACCGGTGCGATGGCATCCCAGGGGATGGAACCTTCCGTTTTATCCAAATCAGCAGGCATCCGGTCAAGCATCCGCTGCCGGATCACTTCTTCGAGCTGATCTTTAAGGAAAGGGGGGAGGTCATCCATTCATTTTCACCTCCAACCGTTTAGGATCGCCGATCACCGGAATGGCCGTGAACGAAACCAGCAGCTCGTCGCCCGACCAGGTAAAGGCAAAATCTCGAACCGTATCCGTGCGCGGATCGACGATTAGCGCTTCCGTTATGGTTCGTTCCAGTTCCGATTCCGTAGCCTTTCGCGTTGGCTGCCGCCACGCCCCTTCACGCTCCGTCCCGAAATCCGGGCCATAGGCTAAATGAGTAAAGCGCAGCGTGGAGGCGGCTTTGATGCACCATTGCGCCCAGGCTGTCAGTCCATCGACCATGACGGCCCGCCCCGATCCGTCCATGACAACGCGCTTATTTTCAAAGTCATAAAGCCAGCTTTGCGGGTATTGGACTTGATTGTCGGCGGCGGCGTTCACCAAGGCCGGAACGTCGAAGGTAGGGAATAGATCAGGCATCCGCAGGCACCACCTTGCTGATTACGATAGGATCGTCCCGCACCCATAATACCAGGACGCGATCCCCCGGCTGAAGAGCAGGGGAGAAGCGCAGCTCCACGAAAGGGACATGCCCGCCGTCACCGCCTCCAGCAAAGTCCAGACGAGCCACCGGTGAATAGGCTGTCCCCGGCACATCCTCGCCAGCCGATCCGACGGGCGAAGCCGTCCGATAGATTCGAGATTCGGTCGGGAACTGCGCGTCCACTACCCATTCCGCCACCAGGTAGCCGCTGCGCGGAATGACCGGCCCGAACTGATCCAGCTTCAGGCCGTCGTCCGTGATGGTGCCCAAGTCCATCGCCGGGGCGGAGGCTGTCCGCTTCCCCGTCCGATTGTCAATCGCTTGTGCGAGTCGATTCACTCCTTTTCCGCTCATATCGTTTCCACCTCCATTGTCATGCTGTGCGTATCCGCATCATGCTGGATGCCCACGACAGCAAAATGACCTTCAATCGTCCCGACCGATGCGAAGATTTTATCCCCTCGCCGCAGGAATGGAAGGTCAGGAGCGGCGATTGTCCGCCGTTTTCGCGGAGCGCCGCGCTCGTTTAGAATCTCTTGCGCAGCCGCTTTTGCTGCTGCCGCCGTATCGTATTGCTCGTTATAGATCACGTCTTGCAGGATGCCGAATTCCGTCTTGCCGTCAAGCGTGGCGACAACCGGAGCGCGCCAGGCCTTGTCTTCTTTGCCAATTATTTTGACACGGGTAACGAGGTCTTCTATGTCCTGCTTATCCGTCATCCGGCGAACGATCTCCCCTTCAAAGCGGTATACTGTTTCGTTCTGCCCCTGGCGCAAGACGTTGATTTTTCCGCCACTCGCGCGAATAACGTATTTGCCGCCGCCGCGCTTTTGGACTTGCTCCAGCACCTTCCCGAGCATTGCCCCGAGGGTATCCCCGCGAAACACCTGTTTCGAGAGCGCCATGTCCGGCAAATCGTTTTGCCCGATAGGAATGTTCCAAGCTTTGGCGATGTCCTCGACAATGACGCGGGCCTTCGTGCCGTTCGGGTAATATCGGTCATCCTTGCTGCGCAAGAGATAGATCAGGATGTCGTATGCCTTCACGTTGAGAACACCGACAGAATCGTTTTCATATTCCCAGTCAAAGACGATCCCCTGATGGATTTCTTGCCAGCCCTCGCCCCAGTCGGCCCGCAGCAGCGTCCTGGCTCCCAGGGGGAGCTTTTGGTGCAGCCAGCCATCACCCAACCTTTGATTCAGGATGCGGAATTGCAAGCTTGCCGCCAGCTCGCCCGATTGCTCCGACCAACTCAAACTATTGGCGACATTGGGTAAGGAAAGCCGTTCTCCCTGGGGCAGAAGAACGGCAGTGTCGTACTTGACTTGCGCAATATTGATCATGCAGAACCACCCTAACCAGGCAGGCGCAACACTTGATCAGGTTTGATCTTGTTCGGATCAGGCCCGATTAGCGCCTTGTTCAGATTATAGATTTCCATATACCGCGCGCCGTTGTAGAGACGTTTCTTTGCGATTCCCCACAGCGTGTCGCCGCTGACAACGGTATGCGTCTTGGCTGATGCGGGCAAGGAACGGGAAGCCGAAAGAACTTTCGCTTCGGCTTTGGATTTAGCCTGTCCTTCAGGGTGGATCAGGATGTCCCTTGCCTGCACCAGCTCCAGCGAATAGCGCATATCCCCATGACCGCCCGACCAGGTGTGTTCAAACGTATGCATGAATACATCATGGTTGAATGGGGTTTCTGTCACCAGGAGCCGCAGTTTTGCGCCTGCGTTTCGCCAGCCGGACAGTTCCCCGGCAATGGCCCGAGGATCGCGCCACGACTTGACCAGCGAGGTATGCTTGCGCGTCGCTCCTGGCAGCAGACCGTCAAAGTTCATACGCACCAGCAGCGTACCTCGCGGCAAAGCATACTCACCCAGCTCGATGGCTTCGAACGTCTGAATGCGGGTGGTCGTGACGGCGGTTATGCGTTCCGGGTTCATCGGGAAATGCAGTCGTTTGCCGGTTTCATCTGTCAAATAGAAGTCCATGCTTCACCCCACCTATACACTGTTGTTCGTCGATTCATCAAGCCGCACGCCGATCTTCTCGGCGATCTCATCGGCGATCTCGTCGCCATGCTTACGGATTGCTTCGAGAACGCTTTGGCCGTCGCCACTTTCTACAGTAATGGAGAAATGAATGCCGCCCAGTTTGATGGTCAGTCCCGCCCCAGTTCCAGCCGGGGCCATTGGGGCGACCGGTGAAAACATAGGCGCTTCAGGCGCGCTTATGGCCCCGACGATGCCGCCAAAGGCGTAAGGGCGAACGCCCAGCATGCGCCCGGCGCGCTCCCAAAGCTCAAGCCCCCGATCCCGTTTGCCAGCCGAAAGGGGAATGATCGCTTCCGGGCCTGCCTCACCAACAAGGCCGATATGGGGAGTGGTGACAAAGCCACCTCGGGCGTATGCCCTGGCACCGGATGCCGCTTCCTGACCGGCTTCCTTGCCTTCCTGGAACGCGCGGGTTTCAGGTGCGCTTATGGCCCCGACGATGCCGCCGAAGGCGTAAGGGCGAACGCCCAGCATGCTTCCGACGCGTTCCCAAAGCTCAAGCCCCCGATCCCGTTTGCCAGCCGAAAGGGGAATGATCGCTTCCGGGCCTGCCTCGCCAACAAGGCCGATATGGGGGGGGGGGACAAAGCCACCTCGGGCGTATGCCCTGGCACCGGATGCCACTTGCTGACCGGCTTCCTTGCCCTCCTTGAACGCGCGGGTTTCAGGCGCGCTTATGGCCCCGACGATGCCGCCAAAGGCGTATGGGCGAACGCCTAGCATGCGCCCGGCGCGCTCCCAAAGCTCAAGCCCCCGATCCCGTTTGCCAGCCGAAAGGGGAATGATCGCTTCCGGGCCTGCCTCGCCAACAAGGCCAATATGGGGAGTGGTGACAAAGCCACCTCGAGCGTATGCCCTGGCACCGGATGCCGCTTCCTGACCGGCTTCCTTGCCTTCCTGGAACGCACCGCCGACTTTATCCCAAAACTTGCCCCAGCCGCCTTTAATGCTTTCCCAGGCGCTACTTGCCCTGCTTTTGACGTTGTCCCATTGGGATTGCCACCATTCACCATCGAACAGCGTGTCGTTGATGGCGTCACGCGTGCTGTTCCAGATGTCTTTCGTACTCTCCCAGGTGCTTGCCGCCCAGTCCTGCACCCCTTGCCACTTCTCGGCCCACCATTCACCGTTGAAGATCGTGGATTCGATGGCTGCAACGGCATTGTTCCAGGTTTCTTTCGTGTTCTCCCAGGAGGCGGCGGACCAGGCTTCGACCGCGCTCCATTTTTCATTCCACCATTCGCCGTTGAACAAGGTTTCGCCGATGTACCCAACCGCAAAGCCCACGCCTTTAGCAATGGCTTTCGGCCCGGTATCGGAAATCCAAGTCCAGGTCGCATTTGCGCCGTCTTTCAGCGACGGCCACAAGGTCGATTTGAACCACTGGGAAATGTCTTCGCCTTTGGAACCGATCCAGTCACCGATTGCACCGCCGCCCAGACCGCCTAGAATACCACCGATCAGGCCGCCGACTGCTGTTCCAATTCCAGGAACGACCGAGCCAATTGCCGCGCCACCAGCCGCTCCGGCTGCAAATCCACCCCACCCGCCGACTGCTCCGCCGATGGCGCGGTTCCGTTCGGCCCCCGGGGAGGCAGTCGCGATATTCGCCACGTCTAAGCCGATGGATAGCGGAAGCGCCAGCTTCCCCGCTGTTTGGGACAAGAGGCCAAGCCCCTTGCCGCCGCCTTTGAACAGGCTTTTCCACCAGCTTGTTTTCGGTGCGGAAGTCGGTCCGCCGAACGCTTTTTCCAACTCGTTGAAACGCTGAAGATGGCCGCTGTTTTTCATGAGAACCACTTCGTCGCGGCTATACGTCCGATCCAGCGGGATGTTGTCCCAGAACTTTTTGCCCGCCGGGCGATAATTGCCGGGAAGGTGTGCCGCCGGTCCTGCGGTCGTTGGGGCTGAGGTGGCACCCTTGGAGCCGCCGAACCAACGCTGATACCACGGAGCGCCCGCTGCTGTCTCGGCGGTTGTCGCCGCCCCGCCCTTAGAGCCGCTGAACCAGCGCTTATTCCAAGGTGAGCGCGTAGCCGTCTCGGCGGCGGTGGCCGTTGTCCGAGTGGCTGCTGCGGCTGCTGAACCGCCTTTGAGCCACTTGTTAACTGTCCGACCAGCTTTGAACGGTCCTTTCAGTATTTTTATAACTTTTCCAATCAACCAGGCGTCCATAGCCAACGCTAACGCCTGCCCCATCAGGCTGCTTGTTTCGCCACCAAGCCATGTCGGTTGCAAATTCAAAAATGCATCCTTAGCTTTGGCGGCGATCTTCCCCGCGTCAAATGCTTCGAGGAAGGCTTCGAGGAACGAACGTCCCGCTGTCGCGCCCGCTTGAATAAATGGCGATTCATTCAGATTGGCGTCGGGATCGGCAGCGCCGAGGGCGCTCATAATGAATCCGCCGAGCCCCCCGCCAATCGCAGCGCCAATTTTCCCGGAAATCTTTTCGACTTGAGCCTGGCCGGTGCCTTGCCACCATTTCATGAACAAATTATTCAGGTCGGTGAAGATGAACCGGATTTTACCGGCGAAATCCAGCCGGTTGAATTCCGGGTTATCCAAATATCGCTGCTGGATGTACTCAAAGGCATTCTCCAAGCGCCGCAAAACCCAGTTCGCGCCTTCCTTGGCGGTTTTCTCCAACGTAGCGCCCCAGCGCGCCAGCTTGTCGTCGTTATTCTCCAGCCACTCATTGACTTTTTGCAGCCGAGGGATAACAGCGCTTTGCAAGCCCTTTCCCCAGCGCATTAAAATCTGGATGCTGAACGCATCCTGAATTTGACCGGTCAGCCCGCGCGCGGTCAAATTGGCCGTCTTGCTCATCATGCCGTCAAATTCGCCCATCCCCTTGAGGATGTGCTGAATTGCCTGATCGGCAGGGAGCAGCCCTTGCTCGGACAATTTCCGCACTTCGGCAACGGACTTCCCCATACTTTCAGCGATGGATTTCCACGCCTGGACACCTGCATCCGTGAGCTGGTTCATATCCTCGGCGCTGACACGGCCCAGGGCGCGCATTTGCCCTAGCGCATAGACGATCCGTTCGATTGTGTCCGATCCGCCGCCCATCGCCGCCGCGACATCACCGATCCGGGTCAGCATGGGGATGATTTCTTCAGCACCGAACCCCCGGACAAGCAAAGCCTTCGCCTGTTCGATGACTTCTTTCTGGCCGAACGGCGTATCCTTGGCAAATCGTTGAACTTCCGCCATTAGCTTTTGTGCTTTGTCCACGCTATTGAGCATGGTTTCAAAACCAATCTGCGCCTGGGTGAAGTCGTCGCCCAGGCTAACCGGTATGATGATCCCGCCGATCCCGCCCGCGCCAAGGCCGAGCAGGCCGAGTGTTGAGGTCATCCCCCGGACAATTGCCCGCAAGGGGCGCGTTGCAAGGTCAAGCACCCGCACCGTAATGCGGTAGGTTCCGCTTCCCATGCGCCGGGCATAGCTTCCGACTTGTCGAATTACATTGGATGCCCGGTCCACCGCATGGATCGCAAGCTGCCACCGGCTGCGATTCATGCCGTCAAGTCGCTTCCTCGTTTTCTCCACCGTTTCATCAAAGCGACTGACTTTCTTCTCCGCATTGGATAGACCCGGTTCAGAATGATCCTCGACCGTTACCGGTATTTCAATGCGGTAAACTTCTTCAGCCACCAGCGATCACCCCTTTTTGCCTTGCTTTGTCAAGAATGCAGCTTGCTTGCGTTCTTCGGCCTCCGCTTCCAGCGCTATTTTTGTGGAGACAAGACAAAAAAGCCGCTCGCCTTCGGACAGCTTTAATATTTTGCTAGGGAGAATCCCTTGGCGCTGAAAGATATGGTGCAGGAGGGTTGCTTTTCCCCCTGCCTGAATCAGTTTTTTACGACTTCTTCGGCCTCTTCGCTTTCATCGTCAAGATCATACCCGGACAGGCGGTCGATCTGCTCGATCACCGCTTCTTTTTCTCCGGGCAGCAGTACCTTGTCAATGAGCTGCACACCACTGATGACATTGAGCTGCTCCCATGCCGCTTTGTTGTTCCAGACTTTTTTTTGATCTTCGGGAACTGTAGCTTCGTAAATCAGGAATGAGCGGTAACGAGCGGCGTCCGTGTCATCCGGCATCTTGATGCCGCCTAGGCGGCGATTTTTCTTGTACTTGGTGGCCTTGTCGCGGCAAGCGTTGTATTCCGCCTCGGACAGCGGTCGAATGCTGAAACGGAAGAACACTTTGCCTTTGCGGGCAATTTCAATGACCTTGCGTTCTTCTTCCGTGCTGGCCGCTGCATCGAGCAGGCCGCGCAGGATGTCTGGTTCATTGTCCAGCAGTTCCTCCGGCGTTGTACGGTTGTATTCGTTGTTTTCACTCATGGCAATATGCCTCCTGTTTATGGGTTTGGGGAAGCGCCCACGGATTCCCCAGGCGCAGTTTGTTACCTTGCGGCGCGAATAACACCGGTGAAGTTGAACACCGCGTCCGGTGCCTGGGAGCGCAGGCTGTCGGTCAGCTTCTTCAGCAGGATCGAATCCCGGATGACGGTTTCCGTAAACGTGAGTGTCATACTGTAGCTCTGCATGATCCCCCAGGTTTGTTTTTGCCCGGCAGGCTGATAGTCCGAGTTGGTGACGCTGATCTGCGCTTGCCAGGTGTTGACTTCAGCTAGGAACGTACCGTCGCCGTCGTACAGCTCGCCCGAGTAGCCCCGCGAAATATTGCGGAAGTCCAGGACGCCGTAATCGAGCATTTGTTGGATGTCCGGCGGGCTGTTCACCCGGAAGGACCATGCGCGCTGCACGATCTCCCCGACCTGGATGTTCGCCACGTCGATGGAGCCATCCGAGACGCAATCCCGGAAAATATACCTTGCATCTGTTGCCATCGCTGTTTAAGCCTCCTTATGCCGTTTGCGGCGTGAATTGGAACCCGAAATCCATGTACAGCTTTTCGATGCTGTCCAGGTCCACCAGGTCCGTGAACCGGAACCATGCCGAATCGCCTTGCGGCGGTTTGTCCGGGTCCACGATCAATTGACCGCCTTCCAGTCCACCCTCGCGGATCATCATTTGAATGATCCCGTTCGCAATCGTGATGACGAAGGCGCGGCCATCTGCATTGTTGTTCCATTTGCCGAGGTACGGGTGGAGCGTCAGGACAATCCGGTCGATCAGTTCGTACCGGGTTCGCGTCCGGCGGATTTTTTTCCAACCTTCGTCCTCGTCGGCCAGCAGCGTGACTTTGGTATTAATCCCATAGTCGATCTGCGCGAGGCCATCGGGGTTGAGCGAAAAGGTCAGCATGCCAGACCGGATTGCCTCTTTGTATTGCGCGTTTGTCAGCTCACCCACGATGCCAATCGAACCGGTCATCGGGACGTGAGTCATGCTGGCGTTGTAGGCGCCGGAGGCAATGACCCCGGCCACGCGGGCCGCAGCCTTCGCGCCTTTAATCGGGCCGCTGGCGGTATCGAAGCCGTTTCCGACATAGACGATAGCGAAGTCGTTGAACGCCTTGGCGTTGGTCTTGCGCGTGGCGAACGGGACGCTGGTCGATTCGCCGACCACGCCGATGATCCGCCCGCCGCCCTCGGACAACATGCGGCCCACGAACGACTGGAGGGAGGCGTGAACGCCTACGTCCTCGGAATCGGCCGTGACCGTGTCGAAGAATTTGCGCTCCAGCAGCTCGAAGGCGTCGGCGTAATCCTGGCCGGTGACAGCCGGATCGGCACCGCCGGTCAATGCGCCGTCAAGCAGCGCGTCAATCTCTCCGCTTCCTGCGGCCAGCTTCGTGCCCGTCAGGTATTGGCTGCTGGCGTTGACCGCAGCGACGAGCTGATCCGGCTCGTCCGAGCCTTTCGCAAACGTCAGTCGCTCAAGCTGGCGAGTGCTTTCGTGCAGCAGCAACTCGCGCAAGGAAGCGTCCTCCAGCGAATCCCGGATCGTCACGGTAAACGCCCGCGTCGTCGGGTATTTCGTTACCAGTCGTACTACCTTGACCGCCGTTGTGGCGGTATCGTCCAGCTCCAATTGTGCCGGGGTGCCGCCGGTTCCGACGCGCACGGCCAGCACCGTGCTGGCACCGCCGGAGAAGATTTCCCGGACGCATTCCGGCCCGGCGCCGCTGCCGAGCTTGCCGGATAGCTCTCCCGGCGTTTCCACCGTGGTGACCGCGCCGAGCGGTCCCCAGTTCGCTTTGACGGCGGCTGCGGACACGCCGACCGTTCCCGTGACGACGCGCGCGCCGCCCGCATTGTGCCAGCGGACGTAGACATCTGGTCTAATTTTCTGTTCGCCCAAAATAAATGTTTCGCCTGGCATTGGTTACACCTGCCTTTTCTTAAAGTCCTGAATCGCCTTCTCCGCTTCGGCGCGGGTCAGCGTGTCTTTCTCCACCCGGCGCAGCGCTCCGGCCAGCACGTCGGGGGAGACGTTAAACCCGGCGGCTGCGGCCATAATCTCGCGCTTGCTGTAGGCGGCTTCAGGCTTCGCTTTTTGTGATTTAGTTTCTTTGGCTCCCGCCATATCTAGGCACCTCCGTTAAGTGTGATCTGGTTCAGCGGCTGCGCTGCTGCGCTGGTCCGCAAGATGCCAAAGCGCACGTCCAGGGCAATTTGCCCCGTCCGAAAAGGGTCCAGCGTGCTATCAGCGGACACGCGCTGAATGATCATGCGCGATTGGTCCAGCATGGTGACGTGGCCATCGAAGGCGAGCTGCCGAACGGTTCGGTCCAGCCAGGTATTGCGCAACGGCACACGCGGAACGAGCATATGGCCGCGAACGGTCGCGTCGATCCACGCGCCCCAGGGCATCGTTTGTACGCTGCGGATCGCAGCGATCCGCCAGTACAGGGCGGGCGTTTCGTCCGATGGATTCCAGCATCGCGGGTCCGTCTGCATGTTCGGGAACCGCTCTGCCGTCCAGACCGATAAAGCCGATACGGGATCTGGCTCCACCGGTTCATGCAGCAGCCAGCCAAGCGAGAACACTTCAAACTGAATGCCTCGCGTGATCGCGTCGAATTTCTCGTCCAGCATGTCCGCGCTGGTGCTGCCAGTAAACCGGCACAAAACCGCCTCGCCAGTAACGCTATCCGTAAGCAGCCGGTGATCGAGCGCGTCAATCGTGGCCGAGACAAGGGCGTCCACATGCTTGAATTGTGTGTGTGCCACATACGGCCATACTTCGATCAGTGTACTGTTTCCCGCCCAGTCGTTTTCATCGGACTCGGAACCTTTAGTCATGACCAGGTAGGGCTTTTCTTCGTCCGCTGCCGCTGCATCCGTCTCGAAAACGCGCCCGTCGATTTCAGGGATATGGTCAATGAGCTGCTGACGGATCAGTCCGCGCATCACGTATCCCTCCAGACATCACGCACCGCCTTGCGCAGCGTCCCGATATGGCGCTGCACCGTCGGCTTGATGATTGGCCTTGGCTTCATCCCTTTGACGGACCTAGCAACCACATATTGACCGCCACCGACCGGGAAGCGGAGCGCCTTTTTGTGCTTCGGTCTAATCTCCCGGCGCTTTGGCCCGTACAAGCCGGTTCCGGTTTCAAGATAGCCGCCGGATCGCATCGTGTGCGCCAGGTATACGACGGCCATTCGGTCGTTTTTTCCGGACTGGCGGACATCCGCGCCGCCTTGGATGCCTTGCCGAGTGTGACCGGTGCGATCTTCCCAGGAAGCTCTCTGCCGAGCTTCACCTTCCATGATCTTGCCGATGTGCTTGGCGACAAGCAGCGTCGCCACTTTGCGGCGTTCAATCTTGGCTCGCACATCATCCAGGATCACCATATCACTTCACCCTCTCCAGCTCGGCAACGTACCCGCACACTTCGTTTTGCACGATCTGCGGGTGAACGGATGTGATCCGAAATTTCCCGTGCGGGTAGGAATCGAATTCCTGGGTGACATCCGGCCCGCTGCTGGGGAGGTTGACCATATAGTCGGCCAGCAGGGAATAGCTCTCGCTGACTTCCTTCCGGCCTGCCCGTTCGGAGACGGTTTCCGCCTTCAGCGGGCGCGATCCGACAAATACCCGGACTGTCAGTGGCCCGATCTGCGACTTGACTTCCTCAAATCCACCGCTCGCCTTCACGCGCTGCGTCACGCGAATGGTGATGTCCGTCGGGTTCTGGCGGATATTCCATCCGATATGTGCCTTTCTTACTGCTGCGTCGATCATCATAGCACCCCTGGTCGCTTCACATTCAGCAGGAACGAGCCTGCCGCGTTGGACGGGGGAGCTTGCACCATGCTGTCGAATGTCTCGGCCATTTTGAGCGCTGCGGCCAGCGCCTTGGATAGATCAACCCGTTCGTATTGCTCCGCACCCGTCTGATAGGATGCGATATCACCCAGCCGCTTTTGAATCCGTGCCGCCTTGCGCCGCCATCCCTCGGCGGCTGCGGCGTACAAGTTTGACGCCGACTGGATCAGCCGGTCCAGCCGGGCGTCGGTGAAGGCGGTGTCCTGATCGGTTCCTCCCTCGGGGATTTCCTCGTCGAGCAGCTCCCGCAGCTCTTCGCGTATGTCTGCCGTCGACGTCATGTGCAACCCTCCCACGCCAAAGAGAGCCGAGCGAACCCGGCTCCTTTGTCAATTATTTTGATAATAACGTTATTGCAGCGCGATCTCCTGAACGTTTTCCTCGACGGCGGCGAACGCGCCGCGATAGGCGTAACCGATCATCTGCGCTTGCACCAGGCGGGACAAATCACCTTGCGTCGTTTCGATCTGCAAATCCCGTTTCAGCAGCTCCTTGAATCCGCGCTTGCCGCGAATCAGGTACGCCTTGCCAGGCGCAACGCCCGCATAGGTATGTTCCTTCTTGCCGACGGTGACGGAATAGCCATCATAGTAAATGACTGTCGTGATGCCGCTGATCGCGGCGTAGGTTGTCCCGTTGTAGGTGAAGCCCTTCAGCGCCGTTTCAATCGCTGTCTGATCCGCGCTATTGGCAAGTAGGATGCTGCCTTGGCGCTTCGCGGTTCCTGCTGCGCTGCGGGCCGCGTCAAGCGTTCGCCAGATGGACACCCAGCGCTCTTCGCCTTCTTTTCCCTGGTACGCCGTTTTGTTCGCCGGTTTGTACGTGTACGAGACGATAGGGGAAAGGTGGATATGATTCAGCAGGGCGTTGTAGCCTTCGCCCATTCCCCGGTTCAGAATGTCAATTTCAAACGTCCGGTTGAAATCAACCATTTGCTTGGTGTATTCGAAGGCTGCGCTATACGTCACGATCCGAGCGGTCGGACCTTGTTCCGCGCGCAAGCTCCCGAACTTGACTTCCTGGCCTTCCAGGTGTTCGGCGAAGATAACCGCGCCGGACATCGCCCATTTTGCGTCCAGCAACTCCGGCAAGTTCGTATCTGAAATCAGTTCATAGATTTCCTTGTACAGCAAAGGTACCTTCTCGCGCCCCAGTTCCACATCAAGCGTCACTTTGCCCAGTAGCTCCTTGAAGCTTTCGGTGCTGCCCAGCGACAGCATTTCGCCCAGCGGCTTGGTCCAGCGAGGGATCGACATTTCCCCGTTGACGATCTTCTTGATCGACTCGAAGCGTTGGCCGTCCAGAACGAAAGGCACCCGGCTTTCGATGGTTCCCTGCCGACGTTTCGCCTTTTCACCTTCAAACGATATGACCTTAAACATAGTTCATTAACCCCCTTGTTCCGGCTGCGACTTGGCTTGCGGGCCGAGCAGGAACCAAATGACGTTGTTGGCATCTTTACCGCTGGAAACACGTCCGACAGGGCGGTTCCCTTCGGCGGTTTCCGTGAATTTCTTGGTCGTAGCGTTCCAGTAGATCGCCGTTCCCTTAGCGAACGCCTGACTGGTGCTGATCTGATCCGTTTCGTACTCGGCTTGCTCAATCGTCAGCACAATGTCTTTCGTTTCGCCTGCGCCGGTGACGGCGCTTTGCATCGCCAGGCCGAAGAAGCCGTCCAGCAAAGCCCATTCTCCGGCATTGACGGTCGTATTCTGCGGCACCGTCACCGTAATGGACTTGCCGTCGCCGACCTTTGCGCGCGCCAGCCCATGGACGGTCACTGGCACCGGATTGCCTTGGTATCTCGTATCCATCGCGTTTTCCCTCCTTAGATCGGCACGCTATCCGTTTGCACGGACGCGCTGCCAGGCTGCTGGCGGTTATCCTTGGCGGATCCGCCGATAAATGACGGCGTCCCGACTTTCATTTGGCTGATCATAGCCTTGATGGATTCATCAGCCAGCAGGCCGTCGATCTCGCCGACAATCGTTTCTTTCGTTTGGCCTTGCTTCGGTGTAATCATCTTCGCAATCAGGGTTTGCGCCATTTCACCGGACACTTTTTCCCGGACCTCGTCTTTCACTTCTTGACCGAGCGCGGCTTGCTGGCTTTCCTTGAGCGCCTTTCCGGCTTGCTCCACGCTTGCCAGCAGTTGTCCGTCCTCGGTCACGCCAAGCACTTGCTTCACCTTGGCGAGCAGCTCCAGCTTGGCGGCGGTGTCCGCGTCCAATGCGGCGATGATTTCTTGCAAGGTCGCCTCGCCAGCGGCCAGCTTGGCCTTGATCTGCGCGAGCAGTTCTTTCCAGTCCATGGCGTCGTTTCCTCCTTCGATGTCATCCATTTCTCCCAGAGCCACGATCCGCGTCGGCATGCCGGAGCGGTCGAGCGGCGTCCAGTCGATGGACAGCGGTTTGTAGTCGATCACCTGGGTTTCCCCGGAGACCGTTTGAAGCTTGGGCATTCCAAAAATGCTAACCTGTTTGATTCTTCCGGCGCGAATCCATCGTTTGAGGTCCTTTGCCGCTGCATCCACCACGCCCCGGAAGTAAGCCTTTGTCCCTTCCATGCGCGCCCCGACCCAGTGGGTGACGGGCGCTTCGAACGTGTTGGCGACCTCTTCGGCCTTTTGGTGTCCGAGAAAACCGGAAAGGGTGTCCCGGTTGACGTGTTCGACAATCGCCTGCAAGCTTTCGGGCTTGTAGTTCCAGCCTCGGGTCGATTTGCCCGCAGGAACTTCGACGACAACTTCCAACGGGTCCTCGTCGCCGGATTTGATCGCGTCAAGGTCAACGCCGGGGGCCAGCGGAATGTCTTGCGGCTGCATTTCGCCGGTAAGGGACGCCGGGAGCAAAATGAGCTTGTTTTTCGCCTTTGCCATCTCTTTTCCACCTCCTTATCAGGGTGGACCCGTCCAACAGGCCCGGAAACACCGTTATAACGCGTTATAACGGGGGTGTAAGCCGCCCAGCATAGATTCGAGCGGGCAAATCTTCCAACGCCTACAGACGGCACTCTAGGCCGTCCCCAGGTATTCGGTGGCGTACCAGTTATTTAGGTCCGGCTGACTGGCCGGATTGTCGATCCAGGACCGGAGCTGCCGTACGAAATCATCCACCGGCTGATGCACCTCAACGAGATAGGACAGCGTGTTCGGATGGGCCGGGTAGGGCGGGGGATCATCCAGCGGGTACACGCCCGGACCCAGTCCGACATCATGCCGCGCCAGCTCGTCGCAGACATCCCTCACCCGGTGCGCTGCCGACAAGCAAAATTTAATGCCGGTGCAGCTCGGCGACGCCCGAGCCGAGGCGATGTTGCCTTGCCCCAGGGCGGCGGTCGTTTCGGTCCGAGCTGTCCGCAGCGCCTGGTAACTCAAATCGTCTGGCACCCGGCCTTTCATGCGCTCCTGCATGCCCTCGTAATACTTGGACATGACATTCGCATCGCTGCGAACGTACCCTTCCAGAGCCCGGGCCGTTTCGATGGCATCACGTCCGCTGGCGATACCGTCCTGGATGATGTTGCGAATCACCTCCCCAGCGCCGTTGGATGTGTTCCAGATGCGATCCGACAGCTTCAGGCCGTAGCTGGTTCGTTCGATATGAGCGCGGACCGCTTCTTCATTGACCCTGACAAACATTCTTTCAATCCCGCTTTTGGTGACGCGGGGAATGGAAACCTTTTGCGTTATCAAATCAATGGTTACGGCTCGGTTATACCGGCTGCCGATTTCCACCGCCGCCGTGATATGGCCGTGCAGCGTCTCGGTCAGATTGTCCCGCAGCTCGTTAACCAGGAATCGGAGCTGGCCTTCAATGGCATCAAGCAGCCATTCCTCCGCCGGGCCGGAACCTCCGGGCCGGAGCGTGTCGGCGATCTCGTCAGCCAGCCGGGTGAACAGCTTGCGAACTTCCGGGTCTTGCCGCAGCCGCAGCTCTAGCCAGGCTTGCCGGGCCTTGAGCGCCTCGGGTGCATATTCGCCGGTGATCCGTTTGATCTGATTGATCTCGTCGGGCTTCATTCCCGTTTCGCCCCTTGTCGGGCCTGCGCCTCAAACAGCGCCTTGTTGCCGGTCGCCAGGGCGAAGTCCATCAGGGCGTCGCTTTTCTTGGCGATCCAGTCAGCGGCAGGCTCCAGGTCGCATTCCGGCGACCAGTATTCCTTTTGCTCAGATGGCACCCGGATGAAGTAGGGCGTCCCGAAAAAGCCGCGCGGTTCGATCATGGTCACATAGGCAAGCGAACCGACGGGCAGGGCGTAACCCAACGTGTCGGACACAATCATGACCGGCTGCATCAGATGGTATTTCATGCGGCACCGCCTTTCTTCAGCTCTTTTTTGATCGCGTCGATCTCCCCAAGGCCCAGCGCGCCGTCAGCTAGGCGCTCGCGCTCCACCTGGTTCATAAGGATCCGCTGCCGCTCGGTGTCGGCGTCTGGATCGTCGGAATCATACTCCCGCATGGTCGGGATGTAGGTCCGCAGGAATTCGGCGGCAGAATCGGCGCTCAAGAACCGGCCTTGAATGGCCGTGTTCAGCCCTTGCGTCAGGGCGTTGATTGTGTCGGCCAGCTCCTTCTCGTCGCGTGGGTCGATCTCTTCCCATTCCAGCGAGGTTTCGAACGTTTCGAATTCCTGTCCGGTGTCCGCTTTAACCATCGCCAGCACCATGCGGGCAAGATGCTGCCAGTTGCTTGCGAAGTCGGCTCGCTTGCGGCTGATGTTGCGGACGAATACCGGCATTTGCTCCTGGACGCTGGACAAGCTACTGGGCGTGTGTACACCCAACACAAACTCCGGCGTCTCCGACACGGCCACAATGCAATAGAAAATCAGCTTCAGCAGGCTGGCCGCGTCACCGGTGGAGCTTTTTACCTCAATGAAGCTCGCGTCCTCGCCGTCGGTCATGATCAGAAATTCCTTGCCGTCCAGGGTAATGGTGCGCCCCTCCTGGGCGTACTTGGCCGGGTCCTCGATCCCGAAGTTATTGCGCAGGAATGCAGCCACGTCCTTGAGGTTGAATTTCAGGCGCGGGGTGGAGTGCATCTTGCTGCCTTGCAGCGCATGCAGCATGACATCGTGATAAGCCTTCAAGAACGGCTCGATGGCTTCCAGCTCGCTTTGCCCGAACAGGCGTGTTTCGTCCATTTCGTTGGCGAAATGCTCAATCGGAATGAAGCCCAGCAAGTTCGGTTCTTCATGCTCTGCCGGGAACCCAGGGATCGGATCGCCCTCCAGGCGAATCTTGCGCCGCTCGGCGCTGATCCATTGCGTGACCTTCGTATTCCGGCGGCTTCCGGTTTCGTCCGTCCATTCCATGTTCGATACCAGGACATATTCTTCGACCCGGCCCGTCATCGGATTGCGATTAATGGAATCAACTTCCTCGTTCGGGATGATCGTATACACCAGGCGCGATCCTGTTTCGGGGTACAGCGCGGCGTCCGTCGTTTCCCGCCTGATCCAGACGAAGCAATCACCTTCCAGCAGCGCCTTCTTATGCGTCCGATTCATCTTGGAGGTTTGACCGGCAAAGAAGGCATTGACGACTTCCTTCGCCGCGTCATCCTCCGAGCGGAAGGAAGGGACGCTCATAAAACCGGCTTTTACATTAATGATCGGGCGGCAGAAGCCAGCGCCTAGTTTGTACGACTCTGCGTCGTTGTCGTATAGGCTGCGGGTCAGGGCATAATCAACCCGGCGGCTGTCCAGCTTGTAGCTGGAGAAGCCCAGGCCGACCATTGCGCCAACCCGGCGGCGCAGCTTGGAGATTTCGCCAGTAGCTCGCCGCCACCATGTGCCTAACCCCATATTCTCAACCTCCTAAACACGCCAAGCAGCTTGTTGTCCAGAACGCCCGTGCTTTTCGCAATCGTCCGACAAGCCTCAAGGGCGTCTGGTCCGTCGTCATGTGCGCCCATTGGAAATTGTTTAAGCTGCTCTAGCAGCCGCTTGTGACGTGAATCAAATTTGATATATTTATTCTTCACATCCGGCTGGAGCGTCTGAATGCGCATCGTTTTATCGGTGTGCTGATTCACTTCCACGATAGGGAGATACAGCCCCAGCTCTGCCGATTTCTCAGCGATTTTTTCCTTGAGGAACCATTGGAATTGGTTCGTCTCGCAGCCCAGTTTCGTATAGCCCCGGCCATAGCTCATGCGCAGCCAGCGCTCTTTCTCCATGACATCGGTTATGATCGCGTCGGGGTGTCGCCGCTCAATGTCGGCGTCCAGCACGTACAAGTAACCGGTGCGCATATGCTTGGCAATCGTCAGGATGGTTGAGAAGTCGCTTTTTTTCGTCTTGCCAAGTGATGGATCGACGAAGCCGAAAAACTCGAATCCGACGGTGTAGTCCAGGGCCAGCGGGTTGTAGAAATCGAGCCATTCTTCATTGAACAGGCAATCCTCCGGGTTGATCGGTTCGTTCTGTTCTTCACTGTTAAAGCTTGCTTCGCCCTCGACCACTTTCATGACCATTAAATCGTAATAGGAGAGCTTGGCTTCCCACAGCACCCGAGTTCCGGCCAGCATATCCTCGCGCCGATCCTGGAAGAAGGCGAGGGCGTCTTGCTCCCGGCTCTCGTTGTCCAGGTCGGTCAGGATCAACTCCCACTCGTCCCACAGGTCTTTGCGCGAGCTGAAGGAGAGGACCGCTTTATATTTGCGCGTCTGATAGCCCGGATTGCGCAGGATGTTCGCCAGCAAGCTGTCATAGTGGAGGATCGTCCCGATATAGAAAATGTCCGTGTATGTGTCGCCGGACTTGGACACCGCCTTGAAGAACCAGCTTGACAGCTTCTTGCGCTGCTGCGGCGTCAGGACGTTCTCGTCGTTCTCGATGTCATCGAGCAGGATCAGGTCGGGACGCCAATTTTTATGTTTCCGGCCCCGAACCTTCTTGCCGCTGCCGATGGCCTCGATCTTGATCCCGGTGCTGGTCAGGATGACATCGTTCCGCCAAACCTTGCCCTTCAGCTCGCCGAAGTCCTCGCGGATCGCGGCGTTCTCTTCGAATTCATCCCGGATCAGTTCCAGGAAGCCCTCTGCCTGATCGGAGCTGTCGGAGAGCATCAACACATACCGCTTGTACTCGTAGAGCGTCGCGTGGGCGGCATCCTTGAACGTGACGTTCGTTGACTTGGCGTGACCACGTGGCGCGGCAATGGCTTGCTTGCTGCCCGGCTGCTGGTTGATCTTCTTGGCCGCTTCGGCATCCATCGGAACGACGCCCTTCAGGACACCCTTGGTCCAAAGTTCGTCCAGCTCGCGGTGAAACTCTGGCGTTTCCCGGTTAAAGTAGTGACCGAAATACGCTTTGCCGAAATACTCCAGGTCGAGCGCTCCGAGCTTCCGCCGCAAACCTTGCTTCCCGGTCAGCGGCTTGCCGTCCCGAAACTGCTTGCGCAGCTCCAGGCGCTCGGGCGATTCGTCCCGATACAAATACACCTCCATGAGCTGCCGAGCGGCTTTCGTCTCCTGGAGGGCGGCGTTATCAGTTTTCTTGGCAAAATCTTTTAGAATACTCATGCGTCACCTCCGGCGGGCATGCTTCGCCACCCGGTCGCCTTGCTCGGCGCTGGTTGGCTATCACATGTGTTCCCGGTGATCCCCGGCCCTGCCGTAACAAGGTGCCGCTTCATTCCGGTGCCTGTTCAATCATTTCGATGCTAAAATCAATTTCCTTCGGTTCCCCGAACAACGTCATCCGCACCCGCGCCCGGCTTTTTCGCCGATCCACGCGAACGATCTGACCTTCCATGCTTTTTAGTGGTCCGTCGATGACCGTGATTCGGTCGCCGTCGTTGACCTTGGACACCCCGATCAGCTCGCTGTCCTCACACCATTTGAGGACGTGGGCCATTTCCTTGACCGGCACAGGGGCGGGGTCCGGTCTGCCCAGGACTTCGATCACACTGTCCGGGCCGATCATTTTGTAATAGCTTTCATTGTCCAGCAATGTGTAGGCGAACACGTACCCCGGAAACAAAAGGCGAGACACTTCCTTGATCTTTCCCTGGTGCCGTTCCTTCAGCGTCCGCCGAGGGATCAGTGTTCGAATGTGCGGCGCGGTGCGGGCAAGCTTCTTCTGCACGTTCAGCTCTTCGCCGGTCAGGACGTGGAGGACGTACCAGTTCATTCCTCGTCCGCCTCCAGTCGTTCGGCCACGCGATTGGCGACTTGGCTCAGCCGTTCGCACAGCTCCGGCTCGATGCCCTCCAACTCCGCGTAAACCTCTTTCTTGAATTCATCCAGCGCAACCTTCGTTTTCTCGGCCAGGTCGGCCTTGATCTTGTCCTTGTAAATCTGCGTCCGGGACAGGGACACCATGACGCGGGCCGCTTTGTCCAGCGGCATTTCGTCCCATTCCTCTTGCGCGGCAGCGAACTTCTTCGTCAGCTCACCGGCCATGATCTGCAAGCCGCCCTCGGTGTAATCCGCGTCTGGGTTTTGCTTGATCAACTGGATCAGCGCCTTGGTCTGTTCCTGCGCCTCCTGGAGCCGCTGCGTTGCCCGGCCTACACGGAGCGCATAGCGCCCGACGGAGCTTTTCGAAACCTCGAAGCCCTGGTCATACAGGAATTCAGCAATCTCGTTATAGGTGTACTTGGTGTCCAGCAGCATGGCGTCCGCCTGGTCCTTGAGGTGGACCGGCAATTCGTCCACCTTGGAGCGCACACGCCGCTTCTTGTGCTGATCTCCCATTAGATCGCCACTCCCGGATCGTCGGGAACGGAACCTTCCAGGAGGTCAATACCTTCCACCGTCAAACGGATCACGGCATCATTGGCGTAGGCGTTATAGGAATTCACCCGTTCATTCGTGAATTCGGCGTACCCTTTTCCGACCAGGTAATCCAGGTGCTTCGATATGTCCGGGCTGATGATGACGCCATCGTTCACCATCACGTTTACAAGCTGTCGGCACAACAACGAATTGTTGTGCCCTTTCGCCAGGCTCCGCATGATATATCCGCGCACTGCTTTGTTATGCTGCGCACCCCGATGGGCTTGTTCATCCATTACCATGACGGACACCTCCGATCAAACTGTCTTGAATTTTGTCCAGCTTCTTGTCAACGTTGTTCATCGTCCTGATAAAGTCTTCCCTCGTCGTATAGATGAAAGGAAGATCGGACCGAAGGTCGTCCAGCTCCTTTTCGAGAGCGGAAACCCGTTGGGCGTTTTCTTTGATTTGCCCCTTAATCTCGGACATGGACGTTTTGAGAAAATATCCGATGGCACCAATCCCCAGCATGGTGATCGTTTGCAGCGCCCAATTCAAGTCCATCCGTTAACCCTCCCGCAGCTCCAGCGCCTCGGCAATGGCTGCGTTCTGCTTCAGCTCCAGTACCTTCGCTTCGATTGTGGTCTTGATATACTTGTCCAGGTCGCCAAGCGTGGACTTGAGCGCGTCGAGATAGTCCGGCTCCATCGTGCGCACGATTTCGTCATAGGCTTGCTTGGCGAGGGCGGCAAGCTCTTCCTGGGCCGCCTGTCCGTTCTTCACGGCGCGTCGCAGCTCCTTGGCCGTTGTCTGTTCGATGGTCTTGACCGTCTTCGTCGCCACGTCATCCAGCCGAGTGATTGCCGCCTGGGCAAGCGCTCGCTGATCGTCATTGGAGATTTTCGCCGCTTCGGCGGAAACCTTGGCCGTCGCCTTGCGGATGTAGTACAGGGTGTAGGACGACAACAGCGTCAACGCTGCCATCACCAGGCTGGATAGGATGTCTTGCGCCATTTCTTGCATGCGATCATCCCTTTGTGAAAAATTTGAAAAAATGTCAACCTAAACGATGATTCCCTTTTTCCTTGCGATACTGGATCGTAAGGGTGCGCCAAAAGTCGTAGCTGCCGGTTTTAGGGTTCATGTGCGGGTAGTAGTATTCCGCCGCCTCCTGCGCCCATTCCGGGGCCGGAATGTCCCGCTGGTTCTCCAGCTTCTCGATGCGCTCGGCCTGCTTCTCGATATGATCAACTTGCTTCTTGACGGTTTCCTGCAATTCCTCGAATGCTTTCTTTTCAGCTGCTGTCATGGGTTGAACTTCCTCCTTGATGTCATATTGATATAGATTCCAGTCGTCCATGAGACGGATCAACTTGTCGGCATAGGCCGGGTCGGTGGCGTAACCGGCTGCGGCCACTTCGTGCGCTGCCGTCTGCCCATCCGCGCCCAGGACTTTGTGATAAAGCTTCCGGTTCCAGCTCACGCCGTTCTGGATGAGCGCCGAGTGGTCGGCGACCGATTCGCCCCAGTTGTTATATTTGCGGAATTTTGCATCAATCGTAATCCACTTTCCGCCAGAATACTCCTTTGTAGCCATGTACACGAATCCCGCTGTGCCGCTGCCCTTAATCCCGAATAGGTTATTCGCCTTGACGGTCAGGCCGCTGTTGCCGTCGGCAGATTCGAGTATCCCTTGTGCGATGGTTATCGATGCAGGAACCTTGGTGATGTACATATCCGCGATGGCGTAAGGGGCCAGTTTGCGGATGAATTCAGCTCGCGTTAATTTTTCCACTTTCCGATCCCTCCTTGGTGAATGTAAAGCCGTACATGATCAGGATTTGCCGATCCGTCGGGACGCCCTCGAAGAATTCCGAATTTGCGGAAATTAGCGTGTCCCGGATCAGGCCGACCAGGCGCTTGATGCTTAAGCTGGCGGACAATCTCCGTGTACGCTTGCTGGGCAAGCTGTGTCAGTTCATCTTTGGATGTCCATCCTTCCTTGACGGACTGGCGCAGTTCCCACGCAATGGTCTGTTCAAAAGACTGGACAGTTTTCGTCGCTACGTCATCCAGGGGGTCGAGAGCCGCCTGCGCCTGCGCGCGTTTTGACTCCGCATCAATCTTAGATGCTTCCGCCGCAAGCTTGGCGCTCGCCCGACGTATGTAGACACTAAAGTCAATCCCGCCAGCGCCACATTCAATAACATCTCATTAATTGCGTCTTGCATCATGTAAGAGCCTCCTTTTTGGCAATAAAAAAACCAGTAGGGCCTAAGCCTCTACTGGTAGAATAGCGCAGTTTTTTTGTTAGTTCTGGAAGGGGTTCCCCGACTTTTCGACCCTCATTTCAGTACATCATCGTCGAAAAGCTGGAGCTGATTTTCATCCCGTCGAGCTATTCGTCGAGCTATGGGATGGACACCCTCACATATCTCCCTAATACGCCGCTCACTCAGATTATACTTGCGAGCAAGCTGCCGATGATTATATCCGTCGTACTCCTCTATGATGCGTCTATCCCGCGCCGGGCGGAGAAAGAAGTCTAAGGTAGGGATGTATACATGATCCCCGCCGCTCTGCTGAGCAAGCTTGATTAAGTTAACAGTTCCGATCAATTTCGCATACTTTCGGTATGGTTCTGGGAGCATATCTGGCGTAAGCTCTTCGATCCAGTCCAACATCCGGTGATCGCCTCCTCAAGCAGATAATCAAGAATGACCATGCTCATTATGCTGAATGACCTTTTTCCGGTATTGGATGGTTAGCAGCCGCCAAAAATCATAGCTGCCTTTCTTGTTTGACATCTCCTTCTCGTAATAGTCCGCTGCTTCCTTTGCCCATGTTGGAGGATCAATTTCTTGTTGTCCTTCCAATTCCTTCAGACGTTTATTTTGTTCCTCTACCGTTTTCTTCAGCTTGTCAACCGCACCCAAAACTTCTCTTGTCGTCTGTTCTTCATTCTTACTCGTATACGACTTGACCATCCCAATGAATGAGCACCATCCTGTCCATTTGCCTCCATCGTACATAAGGCGTGGGCAAATTTTTCCGCTCCAATCGAAATGGCGCCGAAGTCGTTCAACTCCCCAACCCCTTTCCAGGAGCATCTTGGCGACGAGATGGGCGGCGTTGTGCAATGTTTGCTGATATTTCCCGGATTCGCATATTTCAATTGCGATAGATGTCCGATTGCCGCTTGCAGCGTTGCTGCCATCACCCGCATGCCATGCATTTTCGTTGAGGGGTATACATTCAATAGCTTCGTGCTCGTCCACCACAATGTGGTAGGATGCTGTCCGATTATTTTCCGGATTCGTCAGCCACCCCCGTTCGTTCTTGGCACTGCTTCCGGAATTTCCTGTATTATGAATGGTGATGGTCGTCGGCGTCATGTCAAGCCCAGACCGACGATTGCATGATGTTGTTTTGGGGATGTGATCAAGACGATAGTTCATGTGTCAATACCTCCTGCGAATATAGGCTTTTCAACTTGCTCTCGATATCCTTCCAGCCCTGGGCAGTGATCACCCGCGTCGTGACTTTCCTTTCGCTTTCGTTTCTTGCATATCGAGTTTCGCTCCTTTCGAGGGCGCGCTGTCACGCGCCCCAGCAGATGCCAGCATTCAGATTTCAGATTCCCGGCACAAAAGCGGAGCGGAAGCCAATGTACGAAAACGAGTTCGACCGCGCGTTGTCCAGGCCGAGCGCGAAAACCCCGGCATAGGAGCCAGCGTTCCAAGTGCCGCCGCGAATCGGGAGTCGTTCGCTTTCCTCGGCATCCATCCAGAACCCGTCCGTCAGCGGATCGTCGTTAGTAGGGAAGAGCGCGAGGGCTTGCACCAAGAACGGAACTTCGGCGTCAGTCGTCAGCTCGGAGAAAAAGCAGCCGCCATATCCTCCGGCAATTCCGACAGTCAGTTGAATCTCGTCGTCCACTTCGGCATATTTCACGCTGTAGCCGTCCGACGCGATGGCCGTCCATTCCTCGCTAGTGGGCGACTGATCCGGCTGCAAGGCGACATCGTTGCCGGGGATCACCTGGATTGTACCTTCAGCCAGGCGCAGTCCGGACACCCACTCCCATACATTGCCGTTCAGGTCATAGACGCCTTCAGGCGTTCCGTCATGCGACCAGGAGGCCGGTCCGCTGCCGGTTAGCACCTTGCGCCCGTCGAACGCTTCGCCGCACTCGTCATCGTGCGAATGGTCGCCGCCCCAGTTGTTGTTGCCGCGCGGCAGCGTTCCGTTCTTCTTGGCCCACAGGGCGATAGCGGCCCATTCGGCGTTGCTGATCAGGTGCCAGCCCGGCCCCTTGCTCTCGCATGCCTCCCGCGCCTGGTCATAGTCCACGTTGACGGCAGGCTGCTGGAAGGGGAGGCTGTAGGCTTTGCCTCCTACGATGATGTTCTGATACTTGCACACCCAAATTTCCGGCACTTCCTTACCGCCGACGATAAAGGCCGGGTGTGGGGTGTCCGGCGCGCCGTTGATCACGTCCGACAAGTTGAATTTCGGGATGCGAACCATCATGCTGGGCTTGCCTGCGTTATCAAAAATCATGTCATTATTCCATTTAATGGTCATTTTCAGTTCCTCCGTTTGTCATTTATTTTGAGAATTTGGGGCGAATCGAATGTCAATGCGCCGAGCTTCTGAATCGTTTGTTCGCCTTGGTCGGCTCCCGGGTGGCAACGCCCGAACGGCGAGCAGTTCGGCGAATCGCTTCTTTGCGAGCATGGTTTCGCCTCTTTGTCACTGGATCGGTAGACGATCAGGACATGGCAGCGAAGGTTCATGCTCCAGCGGAGCGCCCGGCGATCCAGGCGCAGCCGGTTGCACAGTTCGTACAGCAGATAGCGGCGCTCGGCGGTAACATGAGTTGCTCCTGCCGAATCGGTTATGACATTGTGCCGCCTCATAGATGCAGCTCCTTGAAGCGATAATCCAGCGCCAGTGGGTCCTCGCCGTCGTCCAGCAGCATCTTTCCCAGGAAATCCCTTCCCTTTGTGCTTTTGGTTTTCTCGAACAGCCTGCCCGCCGTCGCCTTGGAAAGAAAGCCAATCAGTTGATGAAAGTATTCGCTGGTGTACACGATAGGTAGCTGCTTGCGGTATCGGTAATCGACAATGCCGTAAAATTCCTTGATCCAAGTGTCTTTTTGACTTTCCTTGCAAATGTCGTCTACGACCAGCAAATCGCAGTTGTAAATCTTCTGTCGGATTCCCTCCACCATGTATGCCTCGTCCGCGCTACTGTAGTAGGCGAACCACTCGGTAAAGCTTTGCACCCAGTTGAAAAACAGGGGGTGAACGCCCAGTTCGATCAGTGGGGCGACTGTGGCCGTAACCAGGTGCGTTTTCCCGCTGCCGGAAGTGCCGAGCAGGCCGAACCACGGAACGCCCTTCAGTCCTTGGCTGCGCTTGATCCGGGCGACCAGGCCGTCCGAATATTCGCGCGCCAGCTCGTAGGCATCGACGACGCGCTTGTCCGCGCCATCCAGGATGAAATTGTCGAACGTCTTGTACAACGCATCCTCGCTCATATTCGTGGACTTCATAAGCCGTTTCAGCTTCTTGCGCTCCGTGCATTCGCACCGATACCCAATGTTTCGGGCGGGGTCGAAGATGACCCCTTCGTCCTGGCACTTCGGGCAATCATAGACCGACAAGGCGTCGGCGGAAGGCTTCTTCGGCGTTGGCGTCTCGTTTTTGGCCCTGTCCCTGTCCGCTTTTACCCGTTTGGGCGGCGACGGCATGACTTCTTTCAGGCTTTGCATGGGTAGCCCCCCCTTTCATGCGCTTCCTGTTTCGCATGATGCCCCTGGTATAATCCTCCCGGTGGGTCGGATAACCCTCGATATGGATTCCCAATGCTTCGATAACGATTTCCGGTTCAAACTTCGTCCAATACTCATATTCGCGCTGCTTCACGCCGTCCGAAACCTTACCTGTACTGCGAGTGAACCGGATCGTCTCCCAGTACGCTTCGATCACTTGATGCTGGGCCGGTGTATACCGTTCAAGTGCATCCGTCATCGGATTTGCCTCCTTTCAAATCTCTTGGATCGTTTTGCCGCCACAGATAGAGCCGGGAGAACAGCTCCATTTCCCGCGTCCACCTGGTCGCAGGGACATCCTTCAGGCGTTCATATAAAACCCGGTAGTCTATGACCTTGGATTCGGATTCAGCCATGATTCCGGTTCTGCTCCGAGCGCAGAACGCCTTTCAGGGATTCAATCAGCGCCCTGGCTTGGCCGAACTGGAGCCACTCCAGCCGGGCGATGCCAGCGCAATATTTCTTCGTGAACGCCTGAAGGCGCTTCGGGTTGTCCGACCAGCCCAATTCACGCTCCAGCGTTCGGATTTTGTGGAGCTGCTCGGGCGTTGTCATGCCAGGGCGGCGCGCTTGCGTCGTCGGCTGCTTGCCACCCAGCCGGTTCATTTCTTCGATCAGACGGTTTGCTTGTTGGACCGTCAGGGAGGATGTTCTACGCTGGCCGGTCAGGCGCTCGACCAGGTCGCGCAGCAGTGTTTCGTCAAAGCCCAATTCTCCGGCCAGCGCCCAAATTTTGCGGTTTTGTTCGGGAGTCCGCTTCTCCGATCCCGACCGGCTCATTTCTCGTACTCCAGGCCGACGCCGACTTGATCCTCGACATATACGGACTTGCGCACCCGCAGGAGCTGCTCGGGCGTCAGGTCAGAGAAAAAGCGGTCGATCAGCTCTGCGTTTTTGATATGACGGATCGCGTCCAGCTCTTCCTCGCATTCGCCGGTGACGCCCACGCTTTCCAGGACCCTTTTGTCCTTGATGTAATCGCCCTTGAGCTTCTTTTTCACCAACTTGACCGCCGCAGCGTCCAGTCCTAGCCCTTGCAGCACACTGTCCAACATTTGGCCGTCGGTGGCAAAGTCGCCTTTGAACAAGGCGATCAGCGCTTCCTTGAACCGCGCTTCTACTGCGTATTTGATTTCTTCCTTGCGAACGATCTTCGCTTTGGCCTTTTCGCCCATGACATCGACCAGGGCGGTGTAATCGTCGATCTCGAACTTTTCCTTTTGGGCGATGTTGAAATGCCCGTTGCTACCGAAAATTTGCAGCCATTTCAGGTTTTTGTTGTCCATGACTTCGACCGCTGCCGCCTGCAATTCGGCTTTGATCGCGTCGAGCAGCTTTCCGGCTTCCTTGATCTTCCTTTCAAGCTGGATGCCTTCGTCCACCAGCTCGGCCAGTCCAGCCAGGCGTTCGTTCGTCATTCCGCAGCGCCTCCTTGCAGTGCCCCGGCCATTCGAGCCTCGGAGGCTTGGGCATCCATGTTTTCCGTGCACGTCGCGCAGACAAAGCGACCGTAATAGACAATCAGTTCCTTTCCAGACTGGCAGAAGAGGCAGCTTCCTTCCGTGCGTTGCAGCAGGATCATGCCGTCTTCGCTATTGACGATGATCTTGAACCGCTCGCCACCCGCCAGGCCGTACTCCCGGCGAAGCGCCGCCGGAAGGGTGACGGAGCCACTTTTGCTGACTTTCTTGTTGAATTCTTTCATTCGTTTTTTCCTCCTTGCTTGATGATAGAATGGTGTTGACAAAAACTAATGAAGAAGGCGAATCCGGTTGAAGAGTGAGAGCGAAGCATCAAGGTTAGCCGAGTATTTTCTGAGCGCCTTTTTCAGCTAGAGCGCAGCCTCGAAAGTCAGCGCCTACTCGTCTAAATATTCCATGTCCCGAACCTTGTCCGAGCAAAGAAGCATGTATCTGGAGCAATCAGAGGAGGCGATTTCCCGGCTGGAAGCACACGGCCACGATATGATCACAGTGGGCGCATTTGGTTTCCGGCTGCGGTTCGGGTGATTCCGACGATTGCGGCAAATCGGGAAACAAATCCGGCTGTTCGGGCAGCACCTTGAACACCTTCTCTTCGCCGCTTGAACGCCTGGTCAAGCAGTTTCTCCGCTTCCTCCAGCGGTTCGGCCAAGAAGCACTCCCACAGAAAGTCGTCCGATAGCACCATCGAACGGCGCGCCAGCTCGGTCAGGCCGATCTGGCTGGACAGCTCGGAGAACTCCAGCAGCGAAACCGATATGCAAGCCGCCTCTAGGGGCCTGAATTCATACAGCCCGATAGGGTCCAGCCCGTTGGCCATCCGCTCGTAAGCCGCTACTGACGGCTGGGAAGCGTCCAGGGCGCGCAAGCGCAAGGCTGCGCGCGCCAGTTCAACCTCTGATGTTACCAGCTCCATTTTAATTTTGGTCATGGTTTAAGCCTCCTTTTACAGCATCATCATGCTGCTGGCCTTCAGGATCGTGTCCAGCGTGATGGTTTCGTCTCCGTCCGAGCGATGGACACGCAGCACGTTGTCGAGCGTCCGGGCCAACAAGCGGAAGCAGCCCGTTTTGCTGTTCGTTCCGCGCGCGATCATTTCTTCCAGGGCGTCCGGCTCGAACGGGAAGCCCTCCAGGTAGTCGCGGACTTCCTTTTCGGTCAGGCCGACTAATGCTGTCCGGGCGTCCACGCGATTGGCGAAGCGCTCCAGATAGCCCTTGATCAAGGATTCCAGCTTCGGTTCCCCGGCGATAACCAGCCCGACGCGGGCGTCGCCATAGATGGAGCGGAGGATTTCCATTTTCTTTTGCGTGTACTTGTTGATCAGCTTGTCCGCCTCGTCCACGATCAGCAGATACCCTTTGTTTACCTCGAAAAATTGAATGATGCCCTGTTTCTTGCGGTAGATGCTGCCGGGGGTTGCCGGGATGCCGAGCGCTGTTTCGATGGCATCGACCAAATCCTTGCAGCCCATCGAATCATCGCATTCGATATACGCCACGCGCGGCATTTTTGCGTAATGCTTGAGCGTGTAGCTCTTGCCGTAGCCGGTGCGTCCGGTGACAATGCCGAGCTGGCCGTGATCCTGGCATTCGGAGCAAAGGCCCAGGATGTCGCGGGCGTCGCGCCCGTCAAAAAATTTCGGCGCTGCCCGCGGCATGGCTACCGTGGCCGCTGCCTGATCGTGTTCATTCAAAAACTTCACGACCGCCGGTTCCAGCTTGGTGGTTTCGGCATCGTACTTGCCCGACAGGAAGCGGGACAGGGTCGGTCTGGATACGCCCATGATCTTTGCCAGTTCCGTGATGGTATCGTTCGTCCGGTTCTTGTAGTCGTTCATGCGGGCGACGATGTCCGTTTTGATCGTATACAGCTTCGTTGCTTCCATAGCCATCTATAATCCCTCCGTTAGCCGAGTTCCTTCAGCTTCGCCAAAGCCTGCTCGGCGCGCTTTTGGTAATAATCGTTTTCCACAGCAGCAGGGCGGGCCTTTTTGCTGCGAACTTCTTCCTTGTATTGCTTATCCTGCGGCAGCGCCACCACTTTGGACGCCTTGCCTTTTGCGGGCTGCTGCCCTTGGATGAACATGCCTGCGATGTTGTCCTGGGCGGCGATATGCTGCCCGATCCGTTCTTCCAGTGGCGTGGTCAGCTCCTTCAGGCGTTGCTTGTCCGCCTTGAGCTGCTGATTTTGCGCCCGCTTGTGTTCCTCCAGCGCTTTTTGCGGAGCGCGCGGCGCGATTTGGAGCAGTTCTTGGCTTTCGGCTTCACAAATCTTGTCGCCGGTGATTCGGTCGTACACAAACAGCCGGGTAACGTCGTTCGCGTCCCACTTGATGTTGACATAGTCGTCGATGTAGGCATCCAGTTCCGGCGCACGGTACTCGTAGCCGAACCGGCGAATGCCGACCTGATAGACGCGCACCTTCTCTTCGGCCTGCATCAGCCAGGTGGCGGCGACCGATCTTGGCGGAACCGCCGTGAAGTAGCGCTCCGCATTCTTGAATACTTCCAGCGGCGTATGCCACGGCTCGCCCTGGCTTTTCAGCCCGCTATGCTTCCGGGTGTGATATTCCTCGTCGCGCCATTTGCGCCACAGGGTGCAAAGCTCGTCCATCGTAATCAGCTCGCCGCGCTCCAGCATGCCCGGAATGTCCTTCTTGATCTTGCTGGATGTGCGCGATGCGGTCAGGGTGCCGGTGTAACTAAGCAGCCACTTCTCGAACCGGTTGACCAGCGTTAGGAAGAACCGTTCAATCGCCGCCTTGCCCCAAGGTTGATAAGGCAGGGATCGGAAATCGTCATGGATGCCGATGGAGCGATAGAAGCCAATTGCTTCGCTGTCCAAGCTGATCCGCTCGGTCCGCTTGCGGCCCGTCAGCGTCTCGGCGGTGAAGTCTTTACCGTTGTCAATCTTGATCCATTGCGGAACGCCTCCGACTTCGTTGTAAACCATATTGATCATGGACTGCTTGATCACTTGTGCGCTTGGCGTGTGACAAATGATGTCCCCGACAATGCAGCGGCTTCGCGTGTCGATCCAAGCAACCAAGATCGGCTTGATCGCGGTTTTCTTTCCGTTCGGATGGGTGTATTCGACCCACACGTCGAAGGTGTGTCCGTCGCCCTGCACCAGCCCCATGACCGGCACCGACTGCATGTCTTGCAGCGCCTTGCGCATCTTCTTGTTTCGGTACATCCGTTCGCCCTTTTCAGCGAGGTAGTGCGCGTTCTTGTATCGCTTAACTTCCATTAAGTAGCCTATGTAACGCGCCACCGTCGGATAGGACGGGTAATACCAGCTATTGGCCGAGGCCACTTGCGCCAGCTTGGTGTATAGCATGTCGATGGTGCCCTGGTTCTCTGCGAACCGCTTATCAAACCAAAGGTTTTCGATCCAGACTTTCATCGCTTCCGAGAGCGACGGGAACGTATAGGTTTCCTTCGGCTTGCGGCATAGCGCCAGCACCTTCAGATAGTCGTAACTTTTGCCGTCCTGCTTACCTAGCTTGAGCGCCCAGGCGCTTGCTTCGAGATAGGCTTGCGAATGGCGGTATAGCGTCCGCTGGCTTATGCCGAGCTGGGCGGCGAATTCTTCTGCAAACTCCGTCCGGTCACGATCAGCGTAGTCGAGAAATTCCTGAATGCTCTTCGCCAGCTCAACCGCTTCATAGTACCTTTTTCCAAATTTTTTGATATAGCCATCCAGGTCGGTGCCGATGTACCACGGTACATCTTCCGAGCTGGTTCGTACTTCGATCACAACGTCCCCTCCCTCGATGCACTGCGCTTCCTTGTAGGCTCTTCGCGCCTTTTTAGAGAGAGAAGAGAGAGAAATGAGAATCCGAGGCTTGCCACCACTTAAAACCGGCTCTTTTCTCACGTTGAATAGAGCTGGGTTTCGTTGAACCTTTTTCTTGATAGCTTCATAGCTGATTCCCTCGTAACCGGCAGCGTCTTCTATTGAGACAAACACGTCTGTCAAGTGGTTTCCCCCTCCTTTCCAATCAACATTGCGCATGTTATAATAAGGGGGAATAGCTTTTTGCTATTCAGAGGACTAGGAGCGGGTACTCTTGCGGGAGGTGCGCTCCTTTTTTGATGTCCTCCTTCTCCTACACATCCTTTATTGCATCTGCTCGCTTTCATGCTGATACCCTCAATTTTTCCAGGTCCAACTCCAACACCCTGGCTATTTTCGGCAGATAATTTCTGCCTGAACGAGCGCCAAACAAGATTGAATTCAAATACTGCTCACTTGTTCCGATTTGCTGGGCTAACTGCCGGTGTGTTATTCCAACTTCGATCAGGCGTTTTTTAACCATCTTGCCGATCGGCGTCAGCTCACGCTTCTTTCTCAAGGCGTTTACCCCTTTCCTCTTCGCCAGGCTCTTCCAGTGCCTCTTTGCTAATCTCATCAAATTGGCGTTGCAATTCCTGCAAATGCTCTTCCAGCTCGACCAAATACATCATCTTGCTGTTGGCACGGGCCAAGAAGTATTTAATCTCAATCTCTAACTGGAGGCGTTCTTTGCGTATCTGTTCAAGCTGCTGCTCGTTTGTCTCCCGATAGGAATCTGACAGAATACTGAAAGACTCCTTGCTGAAGAAATTTAAGCGGTCAACAATGGCTGATACATGCGAAAAACCTTCCTTGTACATGGACATCACTCGTTCGTCTTGTACAAGATTGTGACCACCCTTTTTAACGATCACCTTGTTCACCTCCCACTTGCACGAAGTTGAGTTTGAATCGTTATTGCTGTTCAGTTTTCAAAGAGCATACGGCCTGCCACTGTGCAAGGCGGCGGCTATTTTGTTGCGCCTGTTGCGGGTTCGTAATGTGTGGTAAAATCAGGGGTGTTGGTGTAGTTCTAAATCCTACTTCTATCTTACTGATTAAAATCAATGAAGTCAATACTTTTGCTAATTAAAATCAATATTTTGTATTGATTTTCTTGTTTCCGTTTGCGTCGCATTGATTAAAATCAATGAGGAGGGTATAAATGGGTACAATCGGTCAACGTATCAAGCGTTTGAGAGACGAGAAAGGGCTGTCTATGGACGCCTTCGGAAAGGCGATAGGGACAGATTCGGCAAATGTAAGTAATTGGGAAAAAGATAGACGGGTTCCGGGCGGAAAGTTCCTGATCGAAATGTCCAATTATTGTGGAGTGTCCACAGATTGGATTTTGAAAGGGGAGAGCAGGAGTGATGTCGAGGAAAACCGTTATGACATCAGCCCCGAAGAGTACGACCTGATCGTGAAGTTGCGGGCATTGGACTTTGACAACCAGGCGGAGGCCGTCGAGATCATCGAGCGGAAATATGCCCGTTTGCACAAAAATAGTCAACCAGGACAGAAGCGTTCGACGAACTCGCAGCATGGCGCGAACGGCGAAGGAGCCGCCGCAAGAAGTGAGACGGCATAATTTTGCGTCCAAAATGATTTAGTTTTATATCTTTTTTTTTGCAGTGCCTTGTTTCGGAGTTGGCTGTTTGAGTTCAACGGAAGCAATGCTTTTTTTCTGATCGCAAACAGTGAGGATGTATAGTAAAATTATGGTATACTAGTTTACCGCGTAAGGGGGTATAGGTCAATGTTGTTCATTCTCTTATTCATTCTGCTGGTCATTGTCATCGTTTTCCGTAATGAGATAAAGAATATGATTGCGTATGGTATTATCGTTGTTTTAGCGTTTGGTTTATGGCAAGTGGCATGGTGGGGAGCGTTAATAGTCGTAGCGTTTTTTCTTGTCCCATTCATCGGAGGTTTCTTGTTTGAACATTGGAAGGGGCGTAAACAAGCCGCAAAATGACGGTTTTTTTGTGCAGAATTGTGTCCCATTGATCGAGGTCGATTTCAGGCACTCCGAAATGCCGAAAACCCGCGCCATTACTGCAATGGGACCAATTCTGCAATGATCAAGCGACTTGTCCCATTCAATTCTGCAACTTTTTCACGGAATTCAAGAAGAAACGTTACTAAACTCCAAGGATGCCGTAACACCTAAAACCCTTTGAAAATGCGGATTTTTAGTTTTATTGTAACCTATGCGTCCATCTTTAACACTTTGTAACGCAACGTTCTAACGCGGCGGCGTTTTGGGCCCAACAACTTTGTCCTGTCAATTCTCGATGAAATCACGAAACGCCCAGAATGCCTTTTGTGTCAAGGGTTTCGGGCGTTTTTAGAACAAATCTATCAATTTTCTTTCCACGTTCTTCATTCTCAAGATATTTGTCACGGTCCTTCCTTGTCCATCCCACCTAAACCCGCATAGAATCAGGCTTTCCCGCCATTTCCCACACCTTTTTTGGTTGTACCGTGTTTGTCATTTATTCTGATAACGTACACTTTCCCTTTGGTCCGTGCCCGGTACGGCATGCAGCGACGCAGCACAAAGCCGTAATGCTGGGTAAACCGCGCGAATAACTTATTCCAGATCGCCTCACCGCTTTCGTCCTGCCGATCCACAACCGTTTTCATATTGTCGTACAGGCAGCATTGGTCGAATGATGGTTTCATTCGGCACTGGGTAGCCCCTCCAAAAAAGAAACCTCGAAAGACATAAAGCCAGTCAAGGTTAAGAAGATTCAATCTTTATATTTCATTGGCAAATATTGTTCAACGGCATACTCACTTCTTTCAAGTTTTCCCGTCCCCTTAAACGCTTACCCTTTTCAGGATTTTCACCCTACAGATTAAACTACGAAACTAAGAGTAATACCAAAATTTATCTCCCTGGATCTTAATAAATTTATCAAGCCAAAGCTCAAAATTCATTCCAAGTTCAATGCAATCGTCAAAACCCAATGTTTTTTCTTTTACCATCAAATAATCATTATTACTAAACTATAAAGCAGGGATTCCCCTCCATAATCGATATCATCGAATAATCTGCACCCATTACATACTTTCAAAAAGGTAAGGTAGTCTTCCGGTAGTACAAATTGGGTTTTCCTTGCAAAATCATGGATATCTTCATCAGTTGCAGGTGGATTGAAGGTACAATATCAGCCTAACCACAATACCCTTTTTATAAGCCCCTTTTTCTGGGTTTCTACTAATATATTCGTCTAGATCCTGGCTTATTTTACTACATCCACATCAGTAAGCTTTTTCTCCACCCTGTGCGAGAACAGATCGGTAATGATTATTTGGCGGATCTCCTATTGGAAGACTTGATCAAAGAAGGGCTTTCCGGTGAGCAACTACTGACAACATTCCGCGAAAGGCAAGCCGAACAATGTTGCCATTAAAAATGTAATTGCCGAATCCGGGGAAGCCGCTCGAAAATATAGAACGGACAACGATGAAACGGAAGAACTTTTTGGCGATATCATGGAGGATTAAATGCTTCCCGTTACGTATATAAGTCCTGCCAAAAGATATTTCAAAAAGCTCGTTGAGAAACCGTTAAAAAAAGCCTATCTTGATGCCATTACCACGATTCGGAGGGATCCTTTGATTGGAAACCCAAAAACAGGTGATATAACTGAGGTCTATGGGTATGATCTCTTTTATCAAGGCACCAACTACGAAATTGTGTATCGAATCGAGGAAAATGAGGAAGGTGAGCTGGTCGTCGTTATTTTAGCCGGTTCAAGAGAACATTTTTATGATGAATTGAAGCGCTATCTTAAAAAGTAAATATACGACAAAAAGAGCCGGCACAACCACCGACTCTTTCCTCTTATTGTATCGGCGCCTTCAACGGCATTCCCGGCTTGCGCGGGTACGCTTTTGGCGTCGATCCTTTTTTGGCAATCATGATGATATGGCGCTCCGACTGTTCCACCGGCAGGGTGAGCTTATGATCCGCCAGGAAGGAGCCCTGCAGCACCTGGAGGCTCTTCGCCGCCTCGGCAATCTCCTCGGCCGGATTCGTCCCCTTCATCGCGGCGAACAGGCCGCCCGCCTTCACGAACGGAAGACAGAATTCGTTCAGCACATTGAGGCGGGCTACGGCGCGAGCCGTCACCAGATCGAACCGATCCCGGTATTGCGGCTTGCGCGCCACTTCCTCCGCCCGGCCATGAATGCATTCGACCCCGGTCAGGCCCAGTTCTTGCACCAGATGATTCAAGAACTGAATCCGCTTGTTCAGCGAGTCCACAATCGTCAGTTGGACATGCGGAAAGAGAATGTGGAGCGGAATGCCCGGGAACCCTGCTCCCGAGCCGATATCGGCCATGGTGGCGACATCCTCCAGGTTGACATAGGCCGCCAGCAACAGCGAATCATAGAAATGCTTCTCATAAACTTTATCCCGCTCGGCAATCCCGGTCAGGTTCATCTTCTCGTTCCATTCGATTAGTATATGGAAATATTGCTCGAACTGCTCCCGCTGCCGTTCGGTGAGCGTCCATCCGTGCCCGGCCAGCCAGCCGGCAAACTGTTCTCGTACGGCGTCCATAAGCTTGAATCTCTCCGTCCCATATATGAAATCCCGCGCGCGGCGAGCAGGCTCTAGCCGTTGCGGACTTCCTCCTGCTTCACGGCCGTCACACGGTTGTAATGCTCGAGATAGACAAGCAGGATGGAAATATCCGCTGGCGTCACCCCGGAGATCCGGGACGCCTGACCGATCGAGATCGGCCGCACCTTTTCCAGACGCTGCTTCGCCTCGGACGCGATGCCCTGCACATCCTGATAGTCGATAGCGGCCGGAATCCGCTTCTTCTCCATCTTCTGCAGCCGCTCCACATGCTGGAGCTGCTTCTCGATATAGCCGGCATACTTAATCTGAATCTCGACCTGCTCCTTCATCTCGTCATCCAGCTCATACGGAGATGGGAACAGCTTTTCCACTTGAGCGTAGGCCACTTCAGGACGACGCAGCAGCGTAATCGCATCGCAGCCGTTCACCAGCGGAGCCGAGCCCGCTTCGGCGAGCAGCGCTTGGACCGCTTCATCCGGCTTCACCTTCGTCGCACGCAGCCGTTCCATCTCCTGCTCCACGAGCTCCATCTTGCGTTGGAAGGCCGTATAGCGCTCTTCGCTAATCAAGCCGATCTCATAGCCGAGAGGCGTAAGGCGAATATCCGCATTGTCATGGCGGAGCAGCAGACGGTATTCGGCCCGCGACGTCAACAGACGGTATGGCTCCATCGTTCCCTTCGTCACGAGATCGTCAATCAAGACGCCAATATAGCCTTGGGAACGATCCAGAATGACCGGCGCCTTGCCTTGGATTTTGCGCGCCGCATTTATTCCGGACATAATGCCCTGCGCCGCCGCTTCTTCATACCCAGACGTTCCATTGATTTGTCCGGCCGTGTACAGGTTCTCGACCCGCTTCGTCTCCAATGTTGGCCACAGCTGCGTCGGCACGACCGCATCGTATTCGATGGCATAGCCGGTGCGCATCATTTCCGCTTTTTCCAAGCCCGGAACCGAACGGATGATTTGCAGTTGAACGTCCTCCGGCAGGCTGGTAGACAACCCTTGAACATAATATTCGGACGTATTTTTCCCCTCCGGCTCCAGGAAAATCTGATGCTTCGGCTTGTCGGCGAAGCGGACGATTTTGTCCTCGATGGATGGGCAATAGCGGGGTCCGGTCCCCTCGATGACGCCGGAGAACATCGGCGCCCGGTGCAGGTTTTCGTTGATAATCCGGTGCGTCCCCTCCGACGTGTAGGTCAGCCAGCACGGCAACTGCTCATTATCCGACGATTTGGTCTCATAGGAGAAGAACTTCGGATGCTCATCCCCCGGCTGAATCTCTGTCTTCGTGAAATCAATGAACTGCTTATGAATGCGCGGCGGCGTTCCAGTCTTGAACCGCACCATCTCGAAGCCCAGCTTGCCCAGGCTCTCCGACAGCTTGATCGATGGCTGTTGATTGTTCGGCCCGCTCTCGTACATCAGCTCGCCGATAATCATTTTGCCGCGCAAATACGTCCCGGTCGTCAGCACGACCGCCTGAGCCGCATAGCGGGCGCCGGATTGCGTCTCGACGCCGACGCATTTGCCATCCTCCACGAGCAGCTCCTCCACCATGCCCTGACGAAGGGTCAGATTCGGCGTCGATTCCACCGTTTCCTTCATCGCCTGCTGGTACAGCACCTTATCCGCCTGCGCGCGCAGCGCATGTACCGCCGGTCCTTTGCCTGTATTCAGCATGCGCATTTGAATAAATGTTTTGTCGATATTGCGGCCCATCTCGCCGCCCAAGGCGTCGATCTCGCGCACGACATGGCCTTTGGCCGGCCCCCCGATCGACGGGTTGCACGGCATGAAGGCCACCATATCCAGATTTATCGTCAACAGCAGCGTATGGCAGCCCATCCGCGCCGTCGCCAGCGCCGACTCGCAGCCGGCGTGTCCAGCGCCGATGACGATAACATCATAATGTCCCGCATCGAATGGCACCGTATCCCTCCTCTATTCCCCTCTTCGTCCCGCCTTCTTATTTGCCGAGGCAGAATTGAGAAAATATTTGATCAATCAGCGAATCGCCGGCGGCATCGCCGATAATTTCACCTAACTGCTCCCAGGCCGACCGCACATCGATCTGAATCAAATCGATCGGAATGCCTTGACGGGAAGCGTCTATCGCATCATCAAGCGCCTGGAACGCCTTCTTCAACAGCGCAATATGGCGCACATTGCTCACATACGTCGGATCTCCCGCTTCGATGCCGCCGCTGAAGAGCAGGGCCGAGATCGCCTGCTCCAAGGCGTCCACGCCCTCCTGCTCCTTCGCCGACATGCGGACAATGGCGTCTGCGCCGAACGTATTTTCCAGTTCGCTTATCTCGATAAGTTGAGGCAGATCCATTTTATTCACAATTACAATCACTTGTCTACCCACAAATTCCTTCATCCATTCCCGCTCATCCTCGTGCAGCGGCTCGTTGTGATTCACAACGAACAGGATCAGATCCGCCTCCAGCAGGGCGCTGCGGGAACGCTCCACGCCGAGGCGCTCGACGATATCCGTCGTCTCCCGGATACCGGCCGTGTCCAGCAAGCGAAGCGGTATGCCGTTAATAGTGACGAATTCCTCGATCACGTCGCGCGTCGTGCCGGGAATATCCGTGACAATCGCCTTATTCTCCCGGGCCAGCGTATTGAGCAGCGACGACTTCCCTACATTTGGGCGCCCGACAATCGCCGTAACAATGCCCTCTCTTACTATTTTCCCCTCGGACGCCATCTTTAACAACAGTTCTATCTCTTTTTTGACTTGGCCGCATTGCTCCTGGATGAAGGCGCTCGTCAACTCTTCCACGTCATGCTCCGGATAATCGATATTTACCTCAATATGGGCCAGCGTCTCGATGAGCGTGTGGCGCAGCACATTGATTTTCTTCGACAGATGGCCCTGCACCTGCTTCATCGCCACGGAGAAAGCCCGATCCGACTTCGAGCGGATCAGGTCGATGACCGCCTCCGCCTGCGACAAGTCAATGCGTCCGTTCAGGAAAGCCCGCTTCGTGAACTCCCCTGGCTCCGCAGCCCGAATCTGCTGCTCCAGCAGCAGATCCATGACTTTGCGAATCGAAATCATCCCTCCGTGCGTATTGATCTCGACAATATCCTCCTTCGTGAACGAGCGGGGCCCCCGCATCACGTTCACCAACACCTCCTCAACCCGCTCTCCGGTCTTCGGATCGACGATATGGCCGTAATGAATCGTATGCGTGTCCGCCTCGGTCAGCTTCATCTTAGATGGGAACAGCTTCTCCACTTCGCTTAGCGCACCTTCCCCGCTCACCCGAATCACCGCGATTCCACCCTCGCCCAGCGGCGTCGAGACGGCTGCAATCGTATCATACATCATGTGAACTCCCTCCTGTCTTCGCACATCCTTCTATCCTATACCTATACCGGACATCGAATTTTGTTAAAAAAAAGCAATGATTACCCCCGACATCGGCGCAATCATTGCATTCGTGCTTGAATTCCACGTCTATATAATAATGAATATTCCGATCATACCATACGGATTATTTCACGGAAATAACGATGCACCGATTCGGTTCCACGCCCTTGCTGGAGGTCTTCACTCTCGGATGATCCTGCAGCTTGGCATGAATGATCTTCCGCTCCTGCGGCGTCATCGGCTCCAGCACGACCTCCTGTCGGTTGCGAACCGCCTTGTTCGCCAACCGGTCGGCCAGCGCTTCCAGCGTTTTCTTCCGTCGCTCGCGAAACTGCTCTGCATCAAGAATTATTCGAAGGTGGTGCTTAGAATAACGGTTAGCGACCAGACCCGTCAAATATTGCAGCGAATCCAAGGTCTGGCCCCGGCGCCCGATGATGAGTCCGAGATCAGATCCGCTAAGGTCGAACAATACGGTGTCCTTGCGCTTGCGCACAGATACGTCCACTTCTAAACCCATCGCCCGGGTCGCGTTGATAATGAACCGTTTCGCCTCTTCGATTGGATCGGGGCCTTGCTCCGCAGCTTCTACCCCGGCTTCGGTGCCTGGCAGCGCCGCCTCTTCCTCCGCCTTCGCTCCCGCAGCAGGGCTCGGGGACGGCGGCTTCTCAAGCAGCGTCAGCTCCACGGTGGCCGGGCGCACCCCAATCCATCCGAACAATCCGCGCGAAGGCTTCTCCAATACGCGGACGGTGACGCGATCTTCCGCCACCTTCCATTGCGCCAATCCGTTTTTTATTGCATCTTCGATCGTTTTTCCCGATACAATCAGCGTGTTCATTTCGACGGACTAACCTCCTTATCATTATTGCGATAAAGGAAATAATTTTGAACGATCGTGAACAGGTTGCTATATATCCAGTAGAGCGGCAGCGCCGCCGGGAAGTTTATCGACATGACAAAAATCAAGATGGGGAACACGTACAGCATGAACTGCATCGGATTTGGCCCTTTTTGCTGTGCGCTCATCATCTTCGTCTGAATGAACGAGGTCAATGCAGCGACGATAGGCAGCACGTAGTACGGGTCGCTTTGTCCCAATTTGAGCCATAAAAACGTGTGCTCGCGAATTTCCGAGTTCATATAAATCGAGTTGTACAGCGCGATAAATACCGGCATCTGAATAATCATCGGCAAGCAGCCGGCCAGAGGGTTGACATTATGCTGCTGGAACAGCTTCATCGTCTCTTCTTGCTGCTTTTGCGGATTGTCGCCATACTTCTTCTTAATCTCGTTAAGCTTCGGCTGCAGCTTCTGCATCTCCTTGGAGCTGCGCATCTGCTTCACGGTGAGCGGTAAAATAAGAGATCGGACAATGATCGTAAGCAGCAAAATGGCGAGGCCGTATTCTCCCTTGAACCATCCTGCAAACGTATCCAGAGCGAACGAGAAATAATAGACGACGTTGCGCTCCCAGAAGTTCCCATTGAGCAAGTCTTCTGTCTTCAATGTCGTGGTCGATGTCGTACACCCGGTCAGTACAACCAGCAACAGCACGGATACCGCCACGAAAAGCCATTTACGATTATGAAACAACTTCTTCAGCGACAATAGCAAAAACTCCTCTCTTGATCCATCCGATTCCAAAGTAAATATATCATATTTTAAACGCTAAAGGAAACGGTCCAAGCCGCTGTCTACTTGCCTATGGCTTGAACACCGATCCCTTGCGCATCACATGATATACGCTCTTCGTCAATTGATCGTAATTCATCTCGGTCGCGCCTTTGCGGACGATAAAAATCAAATCGACATGATCGATAATCCGATCGGCCCCCCGTCTCACAATCTCCTTGATCATTCGCCGCATGCGATTGCGCATGACCGCGTTGCCGATCTTTTTACTGGCCGAGACCCCTACGCGGAACCTCTCCACCTGCGGACGTTGGAAAACATATAAGACCAATTGATGATTGGCGAAGGAACGGCCATAACGGTATACCCGTGAAAAATCGGTGCGTTCCCGCAACCGGTACTTTTTGTGCACGCGCTTACTCCTGCCCTTCTCACGAAACCTGCAATAATCTCTGCCGGCATTCCATTAACCAAGTATATGCTTCCGCCAGGCGGAATAAACGATCACCGACTGCCGCGGCAGCAGATGATTCGGAAACAAGCAAAAACGACCCTGTTGCCCCTTGCCGCTGCCGGCCTCTCTGTTAGGACATTCATGGCTTGTTCTATACTGCAGATCGCTATCCTCTTGACCCCTCATATTGCAGATTGAACGGTCTCTATATTATAGAGGTGATTGAATCGCAGCGGTCCCCTTGTAAGAAAAAAAGACCACCGTGGTGGTCTTGCATTCACGCGTCTTATGCGCTCAGTACTTTTCTGCCTTTTTGACGACGAGCAGCAATAACGTTACGGCCGTTTTTCGTGCTCATTCTTTTACGGAAACCGTGAACTTTTTTACGTTTGCTCACATTTGGCTTAAATGTTGGTTTCAACGAGTGCACCTCCTCGAATGAGATATGTCATGGGAGTCCCATTGATTGCGTCAGTTCACACTTTCGCACAAAATTCCTTTTTACATTAAAACAGAATCCCACTTAAAAGTCAATGATGACGTTGGGCCCCTCCTTTCCCAATCATAGAACGGCTATCTCCGGAACTTGTCCGCAACCCGATTTGCATTCCCACCCTGCCACGAAGTTATTCACATGTGCAAAACGGACGAGAAATCGACAGGTTTCCATGACGGCTTGTGCACAACCATTTATGCACAATGTCCACTCATGTCGAATGGCAACAAGTTATAAACAATATCTTGTGGTGTGCATAATTATTGTACACAAGTTATTGAGTTTGTGGATAATTATCGAGGCATCATTGAAAAACAAGGCTTCTTCTGCTATGATTATATTGTTTTTCGGTTGTGAATACCCGCTGTGGATATTTGGTTATCAACATCCTGTGGATAAAGTTGTGAACAACTCGATTATAACGTTTATATACGGTTCGACATCTTCTTGATATTGTGGATAATATAGTATTCGAATCGCTATATCCCGACGTCGTGCCCGTTCGCTTCGCGGCAGCGCGCAAGCCGAACGCCGTCATAACATGTCAGCATAGACCCCGACAATACGCCCTTCCTTATAAGGGCTTTCTGTGCCTTGGAGAGCCCTTATTGCGTCTTGTCGGGGCCCTTGTCCTTTTTTTAAGGAACGGCGAAGCACGCCGGTTATCGCGTCGCCTGACGACGCAGAAGGTTTGAAGGAGTGAAACGATCTGTGGAGCGCCAAGCGAATGAACATTGGCAGGAAATATTGTCCGTCATCCAGACCAAGCTTAGCAAACCGAGCTTCGATACCTGGTTCAAAGCCACGCAAGCGATCAAGTTTACGGACACGCAACTACTGATTACCGCACCGACCACATTTGCGGTAGAATGGCTTGAAAGCCGTTATACGAAGCTGGTTAGCTCAACTATCTTAGAAATTACGGGCAATCAGGTGGACGTCAAGTTCATCATCGAGGAGGCGGCCCACGCGGAACCGGACATTCCGCAGCCACAGAGCCCCCCGGCCCGCCCTGCCGTTCAGGATGAGCCGGCTTCCACCATGCTCAACCCCAAGTACACGTTCGATACGTTCGTCATTGGCTCGAACAACCGTTTCGCCCATGCCGCTTCGCTCGCGGTGGCGGAAGCGCCGGCCAAGGCATACAACCCGTTGTTCCTGTACGGGGGCGTCGGCTTGGGCAAGACCCACTTGATGCATGCGATCGGCCATTACATTTTGGAGCATAATCCGGCGAGCCGCGTCGTATACACCACTTCTGAGAAGTTCACCAATGAATTCATCAATGCGATCCGGGATAACCGGGGGGAGGGCTTCCGCAATAAATATCGGAATGTCGACATTTTGCTCGTCGACGACATTCAGTTTCTCGCCGGCAAGGAATCGACGCAAGAAGAATTTTTCCATACCTTCAATGCGCTTCATAACGAAAATAAACAGATCGTCATCTCAAGCGATCGTCCCCCTAAAGAGATCGAAACGCTGGAGGAACGGCTTCGCTCCCGGTTCGAATGGGGTCTGATTACCGATATTCAGCCCCCTGATTTGGAGACGAGAATCGCGATTCTGCGCAAAAAGGCGAAGGCGGAGAACCTCGATATTCCGAATGAAGCGATGGGATATATCGCGAACCAGATCAATACGAACATTCGTGAGCTGGAAGGGGCTTTGACCCGGGTCGTTGCGTTCTCGACGATGACGAACCAGGATATAACGACCCATCTAGCGGCGGAAGCGCTGAAGGATATCATTCCGTCCAGCCGTCCGCGCATGATTACGATACAGGACATCCAGCAAAAGGTAGGCGAGTTCTACGGGATGAAGATGGAGGATTTCAAGGCGCGAAAGCGGACGAAGGCCGTCGCGTTCCCACGGCAGATCGCCATGTATCTCTCCCGCGAGCTGACCGATTACTCCTTGCCCAAAATAGGGGAAGCCTTCGGCGGCCGGGATCATACAACTGTCATCCATGCGCATGAAAAAATTACTCAAAACATACAGCAAGATCAGGAATTATACAAAGTGGTTCAGAACCTAATCGACAAAATCAAAAATCTGACGCTGTGAACAACATAACAAGCCTATGCACAATCTATACACATGTGGATAGGCTTTACTTTATGCGTATTCCGGATAGTTATCCACATATTCAGCATCCCTACTATTACTATTACTTTAAAAAGATTAATATAGATCATCATATAACGACTAACGACGCGAGCGAATTCCGCTTCTCATGAATCACAGCGCATAATAGCGTTAAGGAGTGACGAGATGAAACTTTCCATATTGAAAAATGAACTGAATGAAGCGATACAAAATGTATCAAAGGCGATTTCCAGCCGGACGACAATTCCGATTTTGACCGGAATTAAGATGGACGTGACCTACCAAGGCGTCACTTTGACGGCCAGTGATACCGACATTTCGATTCAATGCTTTATTCCAGTGGAGGATGACCGCCAGACGATTGTCCAGGTGGACAAGCCGGGCAGTGTCGTGCTGCCGGCCAAGTTTTTTGTCGAGATTATTAAGAAGCTTCCGTCCCAAGACATTGAAATTGAAGTCCAAGATCATTTTCAGACCTTTCTCCGTTCTGGTTCGACCGACATCCAGATGGTAGGCCTCGATCCGGAAGAATATCCGGTGCTGCCAAGCATTGAGGAGAACGAGATCATTCGCGTGAACGGCGATTTGTTGAAGACGATGATCAAGCAGACGGTATTCGCGATTTCCACCAATGAGACGACACCGATCTTGACTGGCGTGCTGTGGAGTTTACAAGAGGGGAACCTCAAGTTCGTTGCTACGGATCGTCACCGTCTGGCCAGCCGCATCGCCGATATTCAAGCCGAAGAAGAGATCCACTTCAACAATGTCGTCATTTCCGGCAAGACGCTTAGCGAATTAAGCAAGATCATTCCAGATCAGAATACGATTGTCGACATCGTTGTAGCCGACAACCAAGTATTGTTCAAGATCGAACGCGTTCTGTTTTACTCGCGAATTTTGGACGGCACTTATCCGGATACTTCCAAGATTATTCCGCAGCAGTATAAAACAGAACTTGTTTTGGATACAAAAAAATTGACGGATGCGATCGACCGCGCCTATTTGCTGTCGCGCGAGGAGAAGACGAACATTGTCCGTCTGCAGACCAAGGAAGACGGCAAAATCGAGATCTCGTCGAGTTCCTCAGAGCTAGGGCGGGTCACCGAGCATCTGGATGTCAAGGAATTCAACGGGGAACCGCTGCGCATTGCGTTCAACTCCAAATATATGCTCGACGTGTTGAAGGTCGTTGAATGCGAGCATATTTTCATCGGATTTACGGGCGCTATGAGTCCGATTATCATTAAACCAACGGAGAAGGTGAACAGCCTTCATCTCATTCTGCCATACCGGACGACCAATTAATCGGAGCAGGCAGGGGAGCGCAGCCGCAGGGAGGCTGCCAAGGAGGATACGATCATGAACGAGATTACGATTCATACGGACTATATTACGCTCGGTCAATTCCTGAAGCTTGCGGACTGCGCTTCGACCGGGGGACACGCCAAGGTGATCCTGGCCGAGAATCAGGTTAAGGTCAACGGAGAGCCGGAATCCCGCCGGGGGCGGAAGCTGTATGCGGGGGATACCGTGAACGTAGAAGGCTGCGGCGCTTTCCGCGTCTCTACCGTGCAGGAGGCATAGCTGGTGTTCGTTACATCCGTGGCGCTGAAGCAGTACCGCAATTATGAGGGCCTGGAGTTGGATACGAACAACCGGGTCAACATCTTCGTCGGCAATAATGCCCAGGGTAAGACCAATTTGCTGGAAGCCATCTTCGTGCTCGCCTTGACCAAGTCGCATCGTACCTCGAAGGACAAGGAACTGATCGGCTGGGAAGCAGATCACGCCTCGCTCAAGGCGAGCGTAGAGCGGAAATACGGCCAGGTCCAACTCGATCTGAGCATTTCCAGGCAAGGCAAGAAGGCGAAGCTGAACGGGCTGGAGCAGAAAAAGCTGAGCGGCTTCATCGGCGCGCTCAATGTCGTCATGTTCGCGCCGGAGGATCTGGAGATCGTCAAGGGCTCTCCAGGCATTCGCCGACGCTTTCTTGATATGGAGATAGGCCAGGTTCAGCCGAACTATTTGTACCATTTGCAGCAGTATCAGAAGGTGCTGATTCAGCGCAACAACTTGTTGAAGCAGATGTGGACCAAGCCCGGTGCACAGTCGGATACGATGCTCGAGATTTTTAACGAACAGCTTGTGGTCAATGGTGTTAAAGTTGTAATAAAGAGGAAACAATATTTACGAAAGCTGCAAGATTGGGCCGAGCAGATTCATGCAGGCATCACCAACGGGCAGGAAGCGCTTCGGATCGAGTATGTGCCTTCCTTCATGGCGGCGGAAGAAGATGACGCTGTTTTATTTGAACAATTTATGTTAAAGTTAACACAAATGAAAGACCAGGAGGTGCGGCGCGGCATTACGCTTGTCGGGCCGCATCGGGACGATCTCGCCTTTTTCATTAACGGCAAAGAAGTGCAAACGTTCGGTTCGCAAGGTCAGCAGCGAACAACGGCCTTGTCCTTGAAGCTGGCCGAGATTGAGCTGATGCATGAAGAAATCGGTGAATATCCCGTGCTGCTGCTGGACGATGTGTTATCCGAGCTCGATTTGCACCGCCAGACGCAGCTCATTGAGACCTTTCAAGGCAAAGTTCAGACGTTCATCACGACGACGGGCATCGAGGGCATCAACATTGGCCGGCTTCAGGATGCAAATATGTTCCACGTGGAAAATGGGCAAGTCATGCGTTAAGGGGGAAGTCCGATTGTATATTCACCTGGGTGGGGAAAAGGTCATTCGTTCCTCGGAACTGGTCGCGATTTTCGATGTTTCGATTCAGAAATCATCGAAGCTGTCCAAGCGATTCGTGGCGAATGCCCATAAGGTCAAAAGGGTAGAGGCGATAGGCGAGGAGGAAGCCAAGTCGATCGTCGTCACGAAAGGAAAGGTTTACTTTTCGCCCATTTCATCTACTACGCTGAAGAAGCGGGCACGTCATTACAACGAGTAGGCATACGACACTTTCGCTTGGCGGATCGTCTGGTGCCGGAGGGCGCCGGAAATGCCTGCAAGCCGCATCGTATAGCGGATGAACTAGCAGCAGAACTGAAAAATAAGAAGTAGGTGAGGGCATGTCATTGAATCAAAACACTTATGATGAGAGCCAGATTCAGGTCCTGGAGGGCCTGGAAGCGGTTCGTAAGCGTCCGGGGATGTATATTGGTTCTACTAGCGTCAGAGGGCTTCATCATTTGGTATGGGAAGTGGTCGACAACAGTATTGACGAGGCGTTGGCCGGTTACTGTACGAAGATTCAAGTGATCGTGCATGAAGATAACAGTATCACGGTCATTGATAACGGACGCGGTATTCCGGTTGGTATCGAGCAGAAGATGCAGCGTCCGGCCATAGAGGTCGTCATGACGGTGCTTCACGCTGGCGGGAAGTTCGGCGGCGAAGGCTATAAAGTGTCCGGAGGTCTGCACGGCGTAGGGGTGTCCGTTGTCAACGCATTGTCGGAGAGCCTTATCGTGACGGTCAAGCGGGACGGCCATATCTATCAGCAGGAGTACCGTCGCGGTGTGCCTCAGTATGATCTGAAAGTGCTCGGTGACACCGACGAGACAGGGACGACGATTCGCTTCAAGCCGGATGCCGAAACCTTTACCGATACGCTCGTCTATGATTATGAGACGCTGATCTCTCGTATCCGCGAGCTGGCGTTTTTGAATAAAGGCATTGAAATGGTGCTCACGGACGAGCGGACCAACCAGACAGAGATATTCAAATACGACGGGGGGATTATCGAATTCGTTGAATATTTGAACCGCAACCGGGAAAGAATGCATGAGCCGCCGATCTATGTTGAGGGGCAGAAAGATTATATTACATGCGAGATTGCCCTTCAGTATAACGATAGCTATACGGAAAATATTTATTCCTTTGCCAATAATATTCATACACATGAAGGTGGGACCCATGAGTCCGGATTCAAGAGCGCACTGACACGGATCATTAACGAATATTCGCGCAAAATGAACCTGATGAAGGATAATGTGTCCAACTTAAGCGGGGATGATGTGCGTGAAGGCTTGACGGCGATCGTGTCGGTCAAAATTCCGGAACCGCAATTCGAAGGCCAGACGAAGACGAAGCTGGGGAACAGCGAAGTGCGCAGCATCGTCGAGTCTTTGTTCGCCGAGCGGCTGATGGAATTTATGGATGAGAATCCAGCCATCTCGCGGAAGGTGGTCGAGAAGGGATTGCAGGCGGCGCGCGCGCGGGAAGCCGCCCGCCGTGCCCGGGAATTGACCCGTCGGAAGAGCGCGCTTGAGGTCAGCTCGCTGCCGGGCAAGCTGGCGGACTGCTCATCCAAGGATGCCTCCCAGTGCGAGCTGTTCATCGTCGAGGGGGATTCTGCGGGCGGTTCGGCCAAGCAGGGCCGGGATCGCCACTTCCAGGCGATTCTTCCGCTTAAGGGGAAAATTTTGAACGTCGAAAAGTCCCGTCTGGACAAAATCTTGTCCAATGCTGAAATCCGGGCGATCATTACGGCTCTCGGCACCGGGATCGGTGAGGACTTCGATCTGGAGAAGGCCCGTTATCACAAAATCATTATTATGACGGATGCCGACGTAGACGGCGCGCATATCCGGACGCTGCTTCTCACGTTCTTCTACCGCTACATGCGGAAGCTTATCGAGGCGGGCTACGTTTATATCGCGCAGCCGCCGCTCTTCAAGATCGAGCGGAACAAGGTCGTCCGGTACGCGGACAGCGAGAAGATGAGAGACGAGATTATTGCCGAATTTGGCGAGGGCGCCAAAGTCAACGTGCAGCGCTACAAAGGCCTCGGCGAGATGAATGCCGAGCAGCTATGGGAGACAACGATGGATCCCGAGAGCCGCTCCATGCTTCAAGTCTCCTTCGAGGATGCGAAAATGGCGGACGAAGTGTTTGACACATTGATGGGCGATAATGTGGAGCCGCGCCGCGATTTCATTCAGCGCCATGCCAAATTTGTCAAAAATCTTGATTTTTAAGCGGCAGCATGCAAGCCCCGCCCGGTCCTGTAAGGACCGGTTTTTTTTGGTACATTGCCCGTCACGCCGCGGGATGATTAAGAGAAGCGTTTGCGTGTGCGGAGTCGACCGTAGGCGACACCATATTTGCGGATGCGGCGGTAATCGCACTGACTGAAATTCATGTTCCGGAACGCGGTGATATCCGGCTTCGTGTTGACTTCGAATATCCACGGATAGCGGTCTTCGTCCAGCCCGACATCCAACCCGATTTCCTTGAGGCCGGGGAATTTTTTTTCTAGTTGGGCCGCCGTCTCTACTCCCAACTGCTTGAGCAGGGCGATCAGGCGGAGCTTTTCTTCCTCCGCCATGTTGTTTTTGAGGAGCGTGTTAATATCAGCCAGCTTGCCTCCGCAACTGAAGTTAGTGACGACATTGCTGGAGCCGGCCACTTTACCGAACACGGCTGTCGATACCCAGCAGCCTTTCGGGCTTATTTGCGTCAGAACACGAATATCGAAATTTTTGCCTTCATAGGTGAGAAGATGAATTCCCTTCTGAATCAAATAAGGATTGGATCCGATTCGTTTGACGAGCGCGCGGTGCAATTCTTCGAACGTGGAATAACGGAACACCTGCGTCTTGGCCATCAGATGATACCCCTCTTCCTTCCGGACCACCCGCATTACGCCATAACCATGGGTACCCCGATTCGGCTTCACATAGACCATGTCATGCGCCTCGAGCATGCTCTGCAGATGGTTATCCGTGAAGGGGTGCGTCTCTGGAATGAACGCATTAAGCTCAGCGGAGCGCTGCAAGACCAGCGTTTTTTTCAACTTACTGGCAACACGTCGTATGGCCATTCAACCACCCTTTCCGATCAAACCTGAGTGCGTCATCTTTTCTAGTAGTCAAGTATGGTATAATAAAGGATATGTTGTCATAAGTCGATTTGAAAAGAACAATAGCCCATTTAGCGAAAGGAATCGTTCGGTTTATGGTTCATTTGGCGTAACGTTTAATTGTACATCTTTTGTGAAAGTAATATAATGAAAATAGCGTGGATATGGACTTGGTGGATAATGGGCAGCTCACTAGGACGGCTGCTCTTATTCATACAGGGAAACGGTTCGATCCCGATCAGGGCAATGGAGCCGTTTTCGCTTGTTAAGCAAACTCATTGCTTTTTGCCATACATTGTGGACGCTGTGAACAAGAATGATGAGGAGGTCCAGCATGGCGGAAGAAAAACAATCGCAAATTAAAGATCGCGACATCGGCATGGAGATGCGGGAATCTTTTCTCGATTACGCGATGAGCATCATTGTTAGCCGTGCGCTGCCGGATGTGCGCGACGGACTGAAGCCGGTTCACCGCCGGATATTGTATGCGATGTCCGAACTCGGCATGGCGCCGGACAAGCCATATAAGAAGTCGGCAAGAATTGTCGGGGAAGTCATCGGTAAATATCATCCTCACGGTGATTCGGCGGTCTATGAGACGATGGTGCGCATGGCGCAGGACTTCTCTCTGCGTTATATGCTGGTCGACGGTCACGGGAACTTTGGTTCGATAGATGGGGACTTCGCGGCAGCGATGCGGTATACCGAAGCGCGTCTGTCCAAGATTGCGGTGGAGCTGCTGCGTGACATTAATAAAGATACAGTAGATTTCGCCCCGAACTATGACGGGGAAGAGAGGGAGCCGATCGTGCTGCCGGCGCGGTTCCCGAACCTGCTTGTCAATGGGGTATCGGGGATTGCGGTCGGTATGGCGACCAACATTCCACCTCATAATTTGACAGAGGTCATTGACGGCGTCCAGGCGCTTATCCGCAATCCGGAAATTATGCCGCTTGAGCTGATGGATTATATCAAGGGGCCGGATTTCCCGACGGCTGGACTGGTTCTGGGCCGCGAAGGGATTCGCCAAGCGTATATGACCGGGCGCGGTTCGGTTACGATGCGGGCGAGAGCAACGATTGAAGAGCATAACGGCAAAGCCCGCATTCTCGTTCATGAGCTGCCTTATCAGGTCAATAAGGCGCGGCTGGTCGAGAAGATTGCCGAACTGGTCCGCGAGAAGCGGGTCGAGGGCATTACGGATCTGCGCGACGAATCGGATCGCAACGGCATGCGGGTCGTGATCGAGTTGCGCCGGGATGTCAATCCGAGCGTCGTACTGAACAATCTGTACAAGCATACGGCGTTGCAGTCGAACTTCGGCATCAATATGCTGGCGCTCGTCAATCAGGAGCCGCGCGTGTTGAACCTGCGGGATATGCTCTACTATTACCTGGAGCACCAGGTCGACGTCATTCGCCGCCGCACCGAGTTCGATCTGAAGAAGGCGGAAGCCCGTGCTCATATTCTGGAAGGGTTGCGCGTGGCACTTGATCATCTCGATGAAGTGATCGCGTTGATCCGCAGTTCCCGAACGGCCGATATCGCGCGCGAAGGCTTGATCAACCGCTTCCAGCTATCCGTTGAGCAGGCTCAGGCGATTCTTGATATGCGCCTGCAGCGCCTGACCGGTCTGGAGCGGGAGAAGATTGAAGAAGAATACGCAGAGCTGATGAAGAAGATTGCCGAATTGAAGGAAATTCTGGCAAGTGAACAGCTGGTGTTGAATATTATTAACGACGAATTAGAAGAAGTGAAACAAAAATATGGTGACGAGCGCCGCACGGAGATTACGATCGGCGAAGATAGCATTCTCGACGAGGATCTGATCCCGCAAGAGGATGTTATTATCACGATTACCCACAGCGGCTACATCAAGCGCCTGCCGGTTACGACGTACCGCAGCCAGAAGCGCGGCGGACGAGGCGTAGTCGGAATGGATACGAAGGATAACGACTTCGTCGAGCATCTGTTCGTCACCAATTCGCATCACTACTTAATGTTCTTCACCGACAAAGGCAAGGTGTATCGCATCAAGGCATATGAGGTGCCTGGCTTGAGCCGCACTTCGCGCGGAACGCCGATTATTAACCTAATTCAGATCGAACAGGGAGAAGCGGTCAACGCCGTCATTCCGGTGAAGGAGTTCGAAGCGGACAAGTTCTTGTTCTTCGCTACTCGTTATGGGATCGTGAAGAAGACGCCGTTGGATGATTATGTTAATATCCGCAAAGGCGGACTCATTGCCATCAACCTTAGAGAAGACGATGATCTTATCGGGGTTCGTCTGACGGATGGGGAGCAGGAGATCATAATGGGGACATCGAATGGGATGTCAATTCGATTCCCGGAAAAAGATGTCCGTTCTATGGGACGCTCTGCTACCGGCGTCAAAGGGATTACGCTCGACGATGATGACTTCGTCATCGATATGGACGTCGTCAGTGAGGACAATGATGTCCTTATCGTCTCCTCCAAGGGCTACGGCAAACGGACCCCAATGAGCGAGTATCGTATCCAGAGCCGCGGGGGAAAAGGAATCAAGACGATTAACGTGACGGATAAAAACGGCCCTGTCATCGGCTTGAAGGTCGTCCAGCCGGAAGAGGATCTAATGATCATCACCTCGCTCGGCACCATTATCCGGATGAGCATGGCAGGCATCTCACAGATGGGACGCTATGCGCAAGGGGTCAAGCTCATTAATATCCGGGAGGATGACAGTGTAGCTACCGTCAGCCGTTGCGACAAGAATGAAGAACAGGATGAAATGACGGACAGCGATGAGGAGCCGGCGGGCCAGAAAAATGGTCCTGATGCAGATGTACCTGTAGCCGATTCATCTGGCGGCGCAGACCATCCTTCATCCTAATTTGACACGAAGGGGCGCATACCCACAAGATGCGCCCCTTTTACATGTATCAGACGGTTATTACACCATGGAAGTGCTTCCTGATGCAGTCTATTATTAACCTCTCCCCTGCGGTCGGTTCCGGAATTTGTCGAAGCAGCTTCCCGCAAGGCGGCGGCTGTGCCGGCCAGAGACAATTCCGAGGATGCGTTCCATGCGATGAGCTGAATCGGGGCTACAAGCGCGCCACTTCTCCCTATTTCGTATCTGGAGCAGTTGCAGGAAGAATCGTTCGGCAAGCTGGACCCGCAGCTCGTGTCGACGTTCATCCAAAAAAGTGACGTACTTGCACAGGGCAGCGCTGTGCAAGTGAACGAGACCGGGTAGGCAAGATTGTCTTCATGGAGGATCGGCATCCTATGCGCCGTGGGTATCGGTGGATGGGCGAGTCGTGCATCTGTTGGAGGAGCGAATCTGTGGATTAAGAAAGTAATGAACGGCTGATTTCAAAATCCTATCGTTTCTGTTCAGATAGAGTTTCTTTTGCAGAGGGACTCTATTCTTTTCTTGATCTCCTTGTTAGGATCAAGCGATATGGTCAAGCGGAGTACGGCAGTACAGGCTGCATCAAGCGCGTGAATAATACGGCGGTAAGCGGGGTATGATATAGATTAAAAATCTTTAAATTTTTTAAAAAAACTTGCATTCGGATTCTAGCCATGTTATATTATATAAGTCGCCGCTGAGAGGCGCGGCACGGCAAGAAAAAATGAGATTGTTCTTTGAAAACTGAACAACGAGTGATGTTTGTGAAGAG
>NZ_BALG01000025.1 GCF_000315235.1 Paenibacillus popilliae ATCC 14706
TATATTGGCTCGGACGGAGCCATCAGGGAGAGATGAGGTTACGAATCTCGATGATCTGAGAAGCCCCTAGCTTTAGCTATGGGGAGTCGTCACGTGGAAGTTCGTTGAGGCATACCGTCCAAGCTATGAGAGATTGCTGGCGATGACGGAGCAGGGGGAAGCCATGCCCGACGGCAATTGCTTCGTGGAAAAGACCAAGCTGGTCTACCAGTACCGGAAGTTCCTGTTCATTGATCCCGACTTCCCCGAAGAGCTGCTGCCGGATATATGGCTGGGCAAGGGTGCGGATCAATTGTTCCAGAACTACTACGATTTGATGCATCCGGGCGCCAGCCGTTTTTTCGAGCAAGTCTATGAACCTTCGCCTGATGCGCTCCCGAATTCGCGATAGGGAGCATGCATGAGGCCCGCAAGGCGATACGCCCGAAATTACGGCCATGCGGCTCACCCGGGTTTACGTTTTTGCCGACCCGTTGCAACATTTTTGCCTCCAGGCTTTAACGTAGGATCGTATTACTGCCGAATATTTTTAATGAACGCTTTTTGAGAACGAACCATATATCGGGCGGGTACCAGCAATTTCCGACTGCCTCCCAATGGCCTGTAGAATCCGAATGGATTCTTGGTGTTATTGATGCATTGCCTGTCCTCAAAGTCTGCAAAGTTTACCCATTGCAGCAAGTGGTGGAACTGCACTGGTTCTGCATACGGCATGAACCGATTCTATCCGAATTATGTTCAGCCAGACTGTCAATAAGTACCGTAACCGATTTGCCCGTGATATACTAAGAAATGGAATGGATATGTGCCCCCGTGGAAGAAGAGTAGCATACCGAGAGAGTGAAGCGATTGTGCGGGAAATGATTATGCTCAACTGCAGGTGCGAATGTGTAGCGCACATGAAATCCCGGGGAGATTCGCACCATTAATATTGAAAAAATATCCAGTTTAGTTAAGTTACATTGAATTGTTATCACTTATTTTGGTTTCTTTGCTCATGTTTATTGATGTTTTCAGTCAATATCGCGTTTATATTTACATTTTGTGTAAATTTTCGCTGTCGCATCCTACGTGGATGCGTGGATTGAAATAACCGTCAGTTCTTTTTTGTCCCACCCGCTCACGTCGCATCCTACGTGGATGCGTGGATTGAAATACCAGCAATCAAATCGTGTATATGCTGATAGCTATAGTCGCATCCTACGTGGATGCGTGGATTGAAATGACATGGGGTGCGTCTACGGCTGGGTGCACATGGTCGCATCCTACGTGGATGCGTGGATTGAAATATAACATCATTTGCTCAAAATTCATAGAGTTTCTCGTCGCATCCTACGTGGATGCGTGGATTGAAATCCGGAGAGCTACGGATACTACCGATTCGAGTACGAGTCGCATCCTACGTGGATGCGTGGATTGAAATCGTATACAGAGGACATGTTGGTAGCGATAATTAGTCGCATCCTACGTGGATGCGTGGATTGAAATTCTGTATGCTCCCGGGAGTAGCCAGCGTTTTTTCGTCGCATCCTACGTGGATGCGTGGATTGAAATATTGAATCAATCATCATACCCTGACCCGCAAACGTCGCATCCTACGTGGATGCGTGGATTGAAATTCCGAGTACTCCACCTTACGCGTTTGCCAAATTGTCGCATCCTACGTGGATGCGTGGATTGAAATGAGGAGGAACTTCGTTTGCTGGATTTCATTCTTTGTCGCATCCTACGTGGATGCGTGGATTGAAAGAAACATAAACGCTTGTCATCTTATCGACTTCTAATCGTATGAGAACTTATCAAATCTCTGAATCTGCATAGATCGGCAACCGGGTCAGAGATAACAATATTGTCATCATAGTTTGTGCGTTCAAGATCCCAGCTTTGCCCAGCTACGGCAAGGCTTTTTTGCCTATTTCAAGCCGTGAGAATGAAGTAAAAAAATTAAAATTTCGACAGAAGTAACTATATGCATCCACAATATGGTATTATTCTAAGCGTGCTCTAATGAGCAAATTCCAGTACTAATTTTGGAGGGGATGCTATGACTGAATTAGCACGCTGTACACTTGAACCGGATACAAAAACGATAAACGACATTATTCACAACTATATCGAAACCGAGCGATCCATGGTGAGTCAATTGTATTTCAAGCATCAGCATGGAAGTTCAATTGGGGGCTTTCGCGAGGAGATATGGAAGGAGTTTTTTCAGCAGATTGTCCCCCGGAAATTTGTTGCTGAACAGTCGGTGTTTATTATTGACTCGTCTGGACAAGTGTCGAATGAGGTCGATCTTGCCGTATTTGATGAAACCTATACTCCCTATATTTTTCGCAAGGGGAGATTGAAGTTTATCCCTATTGAAGCTGTAGCGGTGGCGGTTGAGTGCAAAAGTTTATCGTCTGCCTTTGAGAAATTGGAAAAATGGAAGAAAAGCATTACCAAACTGAAAACGTCGCGCAATGCCATTGCGAGAATGCATAGCTATATAGCCACCGAAAATGTAAGTCACCCCTCAACCCAAACGGGAACAAGACCGCTGTTTGTTTTTTGTTACCTGGGCGAAGAGCAGCCTAAAAATGCTGGGCTATTCGATTTTGCCTTGCGTGCCGATAAGGAGCATTGCCGCATCTCGATCCATCGTAATGACAAGATAGACACTTTAAAAGGATGGTTCAATTCATTGAATCATAATGATCCCGAAGTGGAAGATCATTTGGTTAATAAAGGAAAAGGGTTGGAGAGCGGTTCGAGTGAAACGGAGCGGAAAACGGACTATTCCCTGAATGAATATCGGGTCTTGACCGTTACGCAACAGGAAGTCTCGTTGTTGTCGTTCAACTTCCAGATCAACCAGCTTCTGATGCTGATCAATAATCCAATGCTGTTTCCTCACAAAGCGTATGTGGACTTGTTTAACAAGAACACAGGGACAGGGACGGACACCAAGGCATGCAATGGGGAGTCTGCTCCATGAACAAGTGCACTTTGAACTGCACGATCATCAGTCCCATGTTCAGCTTGGGAAATCAACGTGCAGAAGCAGAGTTGCGTCCTTCAGCATTGAAGGGACTTATGCGTTACATATTCAGAATAGCCAGCATCGAGCCGGATACGAAGGCATTGTATAGATTGGAGTCAGAATATTTTGGCGACGCAGAAAAAAATGCTTCTCCGGTTCGGCTGCAGTTCAAGTCCCCATCGGTCCCGGTTGGGGGCGAGACTTGCCAACAACTTATGTTACATAGAAAAACTGTAGCGCACAAAGACTCCTGCTCCTGTTTCCCACATGACACAACCTTCCAGCTTATGATCCGAACAGGGGATGACACCGATATCGAGGAGTATAAGGAATGGATAGCCCTTTCTCTTATACCGATTATGCAGAGCGAGATACATTCATCTCATTTATCGAGGGGGGAAAATATTGAGTGCCGCATTGTTTTTGTTCACGATTGGGCCGGTAAAATCATTTATTGAACATTCCAGAAAAACAAGGGATTTGTATGCGGGAAGCTTTCTGCTCTCTTATCTGTTATCCGGGGCGATAGAGGAGCTAGACAGGCAGAGCGAAGACGTGGAAATCATGTTTCCCTCCCGATACAAGGATACCAATATCCCGAATCGGCTTGTCGCTGTGGTGAAGGGCTATGGGCCAGCGGAGCAAGAGAAGCTCGGACGAACGCTCGCCCGGTACGTCCAGGATCATTTCATACAGATTTGCAAGGCTGTTTTTCGCAGATCAGGTGTGACGCCGAACCGCTGGGCTATCGAGCAAGTAGAACGGTTTTTGGAGGTTTACTGGGTGTTTGCACCGCTTGAACGGTACGAATCATCCTACAAGCAACTGATCCAGAACATTAACAGCATCAAAAGATTGCGCGGATTTACGCAAAGCAACGAGTTTTACGGCCGGAAATGCGCGATTTACCCGGAATACAATCCCGTTTTTGTCAAGAGAACAAGAGAAGGCAAATTCCCCAACTATGTTGTGCCGGATCATGCGGTGGACGTGTCCCGCGTTCCGGCTTGCATGTATGCGCTTAACCCGGGGGAAGGACTTTCGGCCATTGTGTTTGTTAAGCGAATGCTGCATCTGTTGAATGAACCTGAGGCAGGGGAGAAGGCGGCGCTAAAAGGATATCAATTGAACATGTCATCGGTACTGGATCAGTCCCTACTATGCTCTCGTTAAATTTGACGGCGACGGCATGGGCAGCTTGTATCAAACTTATGCGGATATGAGCAATCATCGGCAGTTGAGTCAGAATATCAGTCATTTTGCCTCCAATGTCAGGGCGATCATTGCCGAACATAACGGTATATGCATCTATGCAGGCGGCGAAGATTTTTTAGGATTCCTTCCTCTGGATACGTTGTTCCCCGCGCTTTTGAAGTTGCGCGAGGAGTTTTCTCTTCAGGTAAGGGCTCCCTTGGGCCACTCTAAGCCTTTAACTTTTTCGGCGGGAATTGTCATTGCCCATCTCATGCAGCCGCTCCAGACCGTTCTTGCCCGAACAGGGGAACTGGAATCGCTGGCCAAAGAGATTGACGACAAGAATGCGTTTGCGATAGAACTAATGAAGCGCAGTGGAGAATATGTAACGATGAAAAATAAGTTTGGCGAGAAGGGGGAGCACCTGCAAGTTTTGCAAAATGCGGTGGTCGCTTTAAAAAACAGGCAGTATTCGAAGGCGTTCATACATAATCTGTCCAGAACGCTCGCCCGGTTGGCAGACAAGGATGAGCATAATTTGGATTCTGTCGTTCGCGTGCTCATTCGGCAAGCGTACAGCGTGCCAATCCGGCCATGGAACGGGATGAGCGCGATCGGCATACGGAACGATTTTATGCACTGTATCAGGTATTCGGAGCCGAGATTTCCCGCTTTGTCCCGGTGTTGCAAATGGTAGCATTTCTATCACGGGAGGTTGACACATGTTCTATGCAGTCGATGCGGTAGATACCCTGTTCTTCAGAAACGGCTCCCCCTTTGACGCAGGGCTGAATCATGCTTCATCGAGCGTATTCCCTCCTTTGCCATCCGTATATGCGGGAGCTTTGCGCAAAGGGAAGCAGTCCCTCGAGAATAGCGATCAGGATGCAGCGAGGCGAATCAAGATCGGCTTTAGCGGATTAATGGCGGGGAATCGGTTCTTGTTCCCAAGGCCGTTGGACAGTGTCGTATTGGAGCGTAACAGGTTGAAGCTTCTGCATCTGACTCCAGCGCCGATTGGCAGCGCTCCTTTGAAATGGTGTCTGTCGACGGACCAATCGAGCCTATCGAAGGAAATGGAGCCTCGGGGCGGAGGATATATCGTAGAGAGCGAACTGCAAGCTTATCTGAAAGGGAATGCATTCAATTGCGCCTGCCAGTCTCTTGCCGATTACATCCACGATGAACGCCATATCGGAATTCAGATCGATCATGCGTCAGGCGCAGCTCGTGACCGGAGATGGTATTCCATTCACAAGGTACGGCCCGTAGGCCAAGAGAATCGCAAATGCAGTCTCGTTGTGGAGACCGAAGGCCTGTCGATAAACCAACCGATGGTTCTTAAAATAGGCGGCGAATCGAAAACGGCAAGTCTATATCCGATAGAACAGCGTTCTTCTCTTCCCCCGGTTGCGGATACCGGAAATCTGTTCAAGCTCTACTTGGCTACGCCGGCTATTTTCAAACAGGGATGGCTGCCTTGGTGGATGGATTCCGCGACGATGGAAGGGTGGTTCGCTTATAAAAAACACCGGATCCGGGTACGGCTGATTAGCGCGGCTGTCGGCCGATATGTGCCCGTTGGCGGCTTCGGAACCTTCCGGGACAACGGCAAGTGCAGGTCGAAGCCGCGGGAAATGCGCTATGCGGTTCCGGCGGGGAGCGTTTATTGTTTTCAAATTATAGATGGAACCTTCGCGGACGCGAACAAGCTGTTTCATCAAAAATGTATCAGTGATTATCGAGAAAGCTTAGGGTTTGACTACAATAATTGGGCTCGGTTGCGTTATTGCGACAGAGGCTTCGGATACAGTCTGATTGGAAGAATTGGAGAAGAATAAGGAGGCATGATAACGTGTACAAAGTAAAGAAAGCAATGTTTCTGAACGTGTTGACTTCCATGCATGCCGGCGGAGGCAGCGAGTTAAGTGTCGTGGATCTGCCCATTCAGAGAGAAGGCCATACCGGTTTTCCCAAGATCGAATCATCCAGTCTAAAAGGAAGCCTGAGATGTGTTGCCAAGCATAACGCCGAGCAAAGCACGGTTGATCACATTTTTGGTTCAGAGGATACGGAAAATAGGTTTGCGTCGGCTGTCGCCTTCTCGGACGCCCGCCTGTTGTTTTTTCCGGTACGTTCGGCCAAAGGGGTGTTCGCCTTCGTGACCTGTCCGATGGTGATCCGCCATTTTGTCGATGATATGGAATTGGCGGGGATCAGCGAATTGGCGCAGCGCTGTACGCTAACGCCTTGTCCCCTCGTTGCAAAGGGAAGCCAATTAGTGCTGAAAGACAACGACAAAAATACCGTTATGTTGGAGGAATATGTTTACACTGTTACGGTTGAGGACAGGGATGAGGCGCCTTTTGGGGCTTTCCTGGAGCGATTGTTGAACGTATTGCCATGCAATGAGTTGCTCCAAGATCAACTAAAAAGTCATGCGATTCTGGTGCCAGATGATGATTTTTCCGATTTTGTCCGAATGTCAACAGAGGTCGTCACTCGTATCAGGATAGATACGGAATCAAGAACGGCACAAGGCGGGGCTTTGTTTAATGAAGAGTACTTGCCGTCCGAGAGCGTCATGTACAGTCTGCTCTTCATCGCAGACGCTTATCAATCACAATCTGGACGCCTGCAAGCCGAAGATGCGGCTGCACCGCCACACAAACATGCTGCGGAAATCGCTGCCGATCTGGAAAAATGCACTCCACCGATCTTCCAGATTGAGCCAATCTGACATTGGGGAAGGGCTTAGTCGCGAGCCGACTTGTAACCGGAGGTGGGGCGGATGTCCAATTGATCGGTGTTGTGAAGGATCAGGTTTCGGAGGAGGAGATTCACGAAGATTAGGAACCGGTTCCGGGGTTGCTTGGGTCCTTGCGTCCATAAGGTGCGGAGTGGGCGCCACGAAGGCAGTTCGGTCGTCCGCTGTCCCGCTCTTTCCGCATGCATCATGCGAGGCATGGGGTTTTTGGCATACTTGTTCGAAATTAGGGCTTATTATACATAAAATCTACCTATTACCGAACAGGAAAAACAAGCATATTTTATAGCATCAGCCGAATAGATGACCCTCCAATACTAGATTTCGCCTATCATTCCCACTATGCGCTTCTCCTGTCAGGTCTCTTCATTTTTGTTGTCACGGGTCATGATTTCTTATCGTCTTCGGCAGAAAGCAGGGAAGGGAAAGGATGAGGGATGTTGATAAAAAGCGGTTATGAAAAAGTAATGTGTGCTATTCGGGAGCTTGATCTGGCTGAATTCCAAGTTAAATATGGCTGCGGAAAAAAGCTGAAATTCGATTTGACCCAAAAGTATGACTCCATTACTCAGGATGTGTTCATGCAATGGTTGAACAATATCGAATGGGGTCGGGTCGTGAAAGTAAAATGGAAAACGTGCAGCGGCGAAAAAGAATCGATGTATATGCCGGGCTGTACCGGCAAGTCTCATCATCATAGGAGCAAGCGGCATCACCATGACGAATGCACATGCGAGAAATGTAAGCCGAAGTCGCATCATCATGACGAATGCACATGCGAGAAATGTAAGCCGAAGTCGCATCATCATGACGAATGCACATGCGAGAAATGTAAGCCGAAGCCGCATCACCATGACGGATGTAAATGTGAGAAATGTAAGCCGAGGCCACATCATCCGCATCACCACGAATGCGACCCATGCAGACCCGATCCATGCTGCTGCTACTCCGATCCGTGCTGCTGCAAGCCCCGTTACGTGTGGTGCGACCAAGATCCTTATTCGCGCTTCCAACCGAAGCCGCAAATACCGTATAAGCATTACCCGTCCGGTAACTGTTAGGCAGGCTCCAATTCACTGTGGCCATTCGCAACCGCCGCGGCGATTCCTTATTCGGTTTAATGAAGAGAGTGTTCTAAACGTGCGCTTCGATTGAAGCGCACTATTTTCCGTTATGGTATCTCTTCCATTCCTCGCAGACTCCGTTCGCTATATTTCAATCTATCGCCGGCGCCACTCGGACTCATCTTTTTGCCGGTCTGTAATTCATTCCGGGATCCACCGCCGAATCCTCGCGGGTTCGGCGGCTTTTTAGCGCTAAAGGTTTGCTGCGCTGGCCAGGAAGAGGAAGGCCTCCGCTTCCTGTCGGCGGGAGCCTTCTCAAGGCGCCAATTGCGTCGTCGCCTTCTGAATGATGTCTCCGATCTTTTGCTCCAACTGGAAGACTTGGCGTCTTCGTTCATTCCGCTGGCGGGAGGAGGCTGTCATCGCGGTGAGCGCCTTCTGGCTGGCGTTGGCGTCGCCCTTCCTCGCGGCTTGTGTCAACGTGCTCCGGGCCGCAGCGAGGCGGCTCTTGTAGGTACCGGCGGCACTCTTCGCTTGCTTGATCTGGACCTTGACCGTATTGATGGCGGAGAGCGTATGCCGAATGCGCTTGACGGCGTCGGTGCGGGCTTGCTTGGCCGACTTCAGCGTGGCTTGGCGGCTGCGGATGTCCTCCCGCGCGATCCGGACGAGCGGCTTCATGCCGGTGTGCTGCAGGCGGAGCTCCGCGTTCAACTGCTTGTTCTTCCACGGCTTCACGGCCGAGATCTGCTTGTTCAAGGCACTGTAGGCTTCGAACAGCGATTGATACTTCTTCTTCGCCTCTTGTACTTGCGAATCGAGGCGCTTCAGCGTATCCTCGTGCAGCTGCTTGAGCTGCTGCCGGATCCGGGCCAGCGCCTCCGCATTGTTGCAGTGCAGGCGTGTCGTATTCTCCTTCCATTCTCGCTCTAACGTCTCCAGCTGAAGCAGATCCCGGTAGAGATGAGTCAGCTCATCCGCCTGCGGCCGGTCTGCGGCCGCCACCATCTTGTCGAAGGCCGCCTTGGCGGTGGCGGACAACTCTGCTGATCGCGCGTGGAGCGCCGCCGGACTGGCCAGCAGGCATGCGAGTGCAATGAGGAGCGCTGCCAAGATCGCGCCCGGTTGTTTCTTCATCATCGTCTCATCCTCTCTTCATCATTTCCTAAAATATCCGGCCCCCACGCGGAAAAAGAAAAAAAGCACCTGCAAGAAGGGCCGTTAAGCCCATTCTTGCGGGTGCTTCCATCGCAAGTGCCGTTATTTGTTATTCGAGTTAATGATATGAAAGAATGCGAGATCTGTCAAGGCGAAAATAAGCGTGCTTACTTCGCAAAATTGAAACCGAAGGAATAGGGAAAGCATTCTTTTGGAAGCGTTTTTTGCTAGAAATAAAGGGCTCTCCATTGATGCAGCAGATAGAGTTTATTAGGGTCATCATGCGGTGAAGCTGAGCTATGACTTTATCGGCCAACCGGGTACATCGGCAGCGTATCGGATTGCCGCCACAGATACAGGTCGGGAGCAGTCAGGCGGTTCAAGTCGTTGAGACGCGCAGCGGAAGTACGGTTCCCCAGATGATCGAGAGCGGTGTCCAACTAACCAGCAGCGACGAAAGTATCGTTACCGTGACGTGGGCGACGTATGATTCGATTACAGTCGTCGGCGTCGGAACGGCCATGATTACGACCCAATCCGGCGATGCGCCCCCGATCCGGGTGACGCTGAACGTGACCGCCTCAGCTCGAGAGGATTGAGTGTCCGGCCCGCAGAAGATGGTGCGGTCGGCGACCGGCGCATTGAAGGCGTATGCGATCTATGCGGAATGTGATGCGCCGGTGGAAATGGTGGTGGGCGCCAGCTTCGCCAGCAGCCGGCCGGAAGTGGTAAGCGTCGATGACCGCGGCAGGCTTGAAGCGCGAGCGATAAGGTCGGCGGCGATTACGGTCACGGACATGACCTATCGAACTATCACGGACGTTACCTATCAGCGCCGTCTATGACGCCGCCGATGGCGCCGGTTGAACCGGTCGTTCCGGTCTTCCCGGATCTCGCCCCGGTGGCCTGGGCGCAGGATGCCATTCAGCAATTGGCGGCCTTGGCATCGTCAAGGAGGATGTGGACGGCAAGTTCCGGCCGTTGTAGCCGCTGGCGCGCGCCGAGTTCGTGGTGATACACGTACAGGAAGACATCGTGAAGGGAACAGGCAGCCGCGAGGGTGAAGAAAGCCACTTTCGGCAAAGTTCCCTACCCGTTCTTGCTCTTGGAATGAACCTGTGTTAGGATAAGGATAACTTTAAAAGAACGGAGGGTCACCGATGATTGACATGGCAGTCATCTTCCGCTTGGGAAGAATCCGATTGAACGTATGTGACACTAACTGAATAGTGCTCATTTACTCTGCCTGTATGCAGAGTGATCGGGAATGGCCTGCCTTGGTTGCTCAGAGGAACCCTAATATGTTGCGTGACAGTAGAGGGAGGGACGATGCCTGCCTCTTTTGTTGTGCCTATATGATGCACCTGCCAAGAACGAAGCGCTTGATGAAGCCGCTTCTTTTTCGGCGAACTCATACGCCCGCCTGCTAACGGAAGCCTGCCGGCCGCGATCGGCCTGTGCTCTTATTTGAATATTGGCGGGATAGAAGGCTTGCAGGGTGACCGTGACTTGAGGGGATGCTTATATGCAGGGATTCACTGCGCTATCTGCGCTAAGCGGCTCCATCGCGGGGCCGTCTTCCGATGACTCGACGCACAGGCGACATGCCTGTGTTTTTTTGTATTGGTCGTGATACACAATAATGATGATCCGTACGCAAGCGGGACTTGGGTGCGGCAACGGAGGAATAAGATATGGAACAACTTACGATACAGCCGCAAAAAGCGGTGCTGGCCGGCGTAAATCTGAATCATCATCCGGACTTCGATTACTCGATGGAGGAGCTGGCGAATCTGGCCGCGGCCTGCGGCGCGGAGGTTGTCGGCGTCGTGACGCAGAACCTGAACAAGGTCAACACCTCGCATTATATCGGCACGGGCAAGCTGCAGGAGGTGACGATAATGCTGAATCAGCATGAGGCGAACATCGTCATTTTCAATGATGAGCTCTCTCCTTCGCAGCTCCGCAACCTGGAGAAGGATCTCGACTGCAAGGTCGTCGATCGCACGCTCCTGATCCTCGATATTTTCGGTGAGCGGGCCAAGACGAAGGAGGCACAGCTTCAGGTGGAAGTAGCGGAGCTGCAATACATGCTTCCTCGTCTGGTCGGGCTCCGCGAATCGCTGGGCCGCCAGAGCGGCGGGGTCGGCACGAAGAACAAAGGGACAGGGGAGAAAAAGCTGGAGCTGGATCGCCGCCGGATTGAGGAGCGGATTACCGCTCTGAACAAGGAGCTGGAGGCACTCGTCGCTCACCGCCAGACCCAGCGGAAGAGGCGGAAGAAAACCGAGCTTCCGGTCGTATCGCTCGTCGGTTACACGAACGCGGGCAAGTCGACGGTAATGAACACGCTGGTGGAGCAGTTCACCGACTCGAAGGACAAATTCGTCTTCGAGCAGGATATGCTCTTCGCCACGCTGGATACGTCCGTCCGCAGCATTGAGCTGGAGGACAACAAGGCGTTCTTGCTGACCGATACGGTCGGCTTCGTCAGCAAGCTGCCGCATCATCTCGTCAAGGCGTTCCGCTCGACGCTGGAGGAAGTGAAAGAGGCGGACCTGCTGGTCCATGTCGTCGACTTCTCCAATCCGGAGTATGAGCAGCAAATCCGCATCACGAACGAGACGCTGAAGGCGATCGGGATTGAAGAGATCCCGATGATCTATGCGTACAACAAAATTGACCTGAAGGAAGGCGTCATTCCCGAATCGCAGAATTCGAGTATCTATATGGCCGCCAAGCGCAAGCAAGGCATCGATGAACTGCTCGCCGCCATTCGCGCCCATGTGTTCAAGGATTATGTGACATGCGAAATGCTCATACCGTATGATCAGGGACAGCATGTGTCCTACTTGAATGAGCATGCGAACGTCCTCGCGACCGCATACGAGGAACTGGGGACGAAGCTGACGCTGGAATGCCGTCAGAGTGATTATCAGAAATTTACGCAGTATGTGTACGAGGCACAGGCCTAAGCTGCACCGATTGAAGCCGCTTCTTAGACGAATCGTCAGGGGGCGGCTTTTTTGCGTAATCGGATCTTTTCGACATGCTGATTTTCCTATTGCTACGACGATTGGAATATTTTATAATAGAAATAGTAAGAAATACAGGAATTTTGTCGCAGCTAATCCAGGAGAAAGTGTGATTTCAATCTAGGGGGAAAGGAATATGGAATGGTTCGACGAGTACAAGGAGGATTTGGAGGTGGTGTTCGCAGAGGCGGCGCGTCTTATCTCATCGTTCCCGGACCCATTGCAGGAGATGGGCCTGCGCTATTTGGACAAGTCCAACTCTCTGCTGGGCGACTCCAATAGCTATGTCTGCAATTTGCTTCCGTTCTGGCTGCAGGAGGCAACCGGAGTAGAGCGAAGCGATTGCCGCCGCTTGGGGCTGGCGGGCGTCTTCATGATGCTCCACTATTGCTTGCTGGATGATGTCATGGACAGCTCTGAGCAGAGCGGATGGCATAAGCCGTTGGCGCTGGGACAGCTGTTCTACATCGAATATGAACGGGTTTACCGTCAATTGTTCCCTGCCTCCACGCCGTTCTGGAATCACTACAACCAATACACCGCAGAATGGGCTGAAGCCGTCAGCATGGAGCGGGAGCATGACTTCTTCTTGAACGACCGGGTAAGGGTTGGGCACAAAGCGTCGCCCGTCAAGCTGTCCGCCATCGGAGCCGCTTATCTTGGCCGCACAGAGTATCTGCTGCCGGTCATCGCAGCCGCGGTAGAGATGGTACTGGTCACGCTGCAAATGTCCGATGACGCAGAGGACTGGGAGGTAGATTTGCGGGAAGGGAGCTACAATTGCCTTTTATCTTGGATACGCGCCATGACGAACCGGCCCCCAGGCGCCTGGCTGACGCCTGACGAGGTGCGCCAGGCCATCACCGTGTCCGACGCCTTGCGCGGATATGCTGATATTGCAGCAGAGAACCATGCCCAGCTTCAGCGGCTGCCTGTCGCCGCCCCGCACCTGCTCGCCTTCCATCAGGCGATAGCCGATAGTCTGAGACAAGAAGCGGAGTACATCTATGAAAAAAAAAATAAGCTGCTAGCAGGAGGGTTTTCATTTATTTTGTCTAGTTTCCCAAGTTAGAACTGGTGGATGGGAGTCTATCGATGATAGTCTACCTAATATCTTTTAATTCTATAATATGGAGGGGTATGTGTAATGTCTGTTAACCAAATACATATGAACCAAATTGTACAACGAGCCTGGGAAGACGCCACGTTCAAAGAAAAGCTGGTTGCCGATCCGAAGTCCGCCATTAAGGAAGTATTGGGCATTTCTCTTCCTGACCATATTCAATTGACGACGGTAGAGGAGACCGTTGATCAATACGTGCTGGTCATCCCGCCGAATCCGGCGAAGGTTATGAAAACCACTTCAACAGGAAGAAAGTTCATTTGGTGATATTTATAGTATTTGTTTTTTTAGCTGCGAATCAAGCAGTGAAAGAAGAGGCGCTCCTGCCAGGAGGCCACTGAAAAAGTTCCTTCGATAAAAAGTTCGTTGATGTAGAAAAGGTACAGAGCCACTCAAGACAAATGAGAAGGCCGTACCTTTTTTTCTTGTATTATTCGATTCAAAGAACCGCTCCATTTTCCCAAAGCAACGGCAGCGGATGACCTTGAGCAGTATATGGATCTCGAAAGACGAGGATGCAATGCGGGGTCAAGCAACTACAGACGTATCGAAAAAAAAGCAAGGCACAATTAGATAGCGAACAGACGGCCGTTATTCCTATAATTAGGGGATAACGGCCGTCTTAGATGTGTTCCATAAAAACCGCAAGTTATTCAGTAGCTTCTCCTGAAAGCCCTCTTTTTTTTATTTATTGTGGGACAGAAGGAAAAGACACAGTAATGACGGTACCTACTCCCTTCTCGCTCTTAAAATGCATTTTCCCTTGCATCACTTCAATAATGCGGAAAGTAACCATCAGCCCGAGCCCGGTCCCCTTCGACTTGTTGGAGAAGTACGGCTCGCCAAGCCGCTTCAACGCCTCCTCGTCCATGCCGATGCCGTTATCCTCAATCCGGATAATCACCTGCCCTTCCCGCTCGTAAGCCTCGATCCGAATCAGTCCTTTCTCGGTGAACGCCTCAATCCCGTTTTTAATCATATTAATAAAGGCTTGCTTGAACTTGGATGAGTTCCCTTGAATATGAAGTGTAGGAGCAGCTTCAAGCTCAATCGTACCTCCTTGCATCGTCGCCAGCGGCATCAAAATGCCCTCGATATGCCTCAGTTCATTAGCTATATCAAGGATTTGAATCTCATCCAGCTCCGGCTTCGCGAACGTCAAGAAATCGGTAATAATTTCGGATGCTCGATCCAGTTCGGTCAAGGCGAGGTCCAAATATTTCTGTTCCGTCGTTCCCGTCTTGCCGCCAAGCAGTTGGAGAAATCCCCGCGTCACCTGCAGCGGATTCCTCACTTCATGCGCGACCGAGGCGGCCAGCTCGCTTAATATTTCCATCTTCTCTGACTGCTGCAATTTACCGTTGAATAATTCCAGTTCCTTCGCATAGAAAATAACACGGCGGTGATTTTCTGCAATTCTTCGTCCCAGGATATGAATGAGACAGACGACAAAACAGACAACGCCCCACTTCCATAAATACAGTTCATATTCCCTCGAAATAAACGTGTACCAACTGACTTCACCGACAGCCATAATAGAAAACAAGCTGAAACCAAGTGTAAACAAGATGGCATCCTTGTTCTTCCGAATGGCGTGGCCAATTGAGAAAATCAACAGGAGAATAAATTGGAAAATCATATAAATACTAAATATTTTTATTGAGAATAAAGTATAAATTGGATGGGAATCATCCTTCTTGATTTCGAAAAAATATACAAATAAAAGGAACCAGATCGCCGAATAGGAAACTTGGAACTTAAAAAATCGAAAAATGATTTGATGAGGACCGCTCCCCAAAAATTTCATAAAGAAATAGGTCAAGCTAGGAAACAATACCATCATGGCGAGATCAAAAAGCCTTACGCTTATATATCCCCAGTCCCTGAAAAACGTATAGGTGAACTTAGAATAGGTTATCGTCACTATACCTAGGGAAAAGATAACAAGAGTCAATGCGAGCCAGCTTGGCAAATCGATGCCACGCAGAAAAGTGACACATACAAACATAATGAAAGCAATCAGTATCAGGCTGCTGCCAATGACGATTTCCGTCAACCCTTCCTTCACATATGTCACTTGAAGCGGTTCATATTCACCAATAACGACGGGAACTTGTATCCCGATTCTCCCCTTGTTGGCAGAGGTGTGAATATATAGCGTACGGTATTCCGGCTCCAGTGGGATAAAGAGATGATAAATGTCGTGATAGTAGTCCCTTGCATCATGGAATAGCCTTCTGCCGTCGGGTCCCCATACATCCACCGCATTTGCGTACAGCTTCCCAATATACAGCGCAGGTTGATCTGGATTCAATTCCGGCAGATGAATCCGAATCCATGCCGAGTTCACGCCCTCCGGCAGCGGCGGAATCGATTGCCGGATATCAATTTTCTCCCAGCCTTCCCGTACGGAAGCGATATCCTCTCACGTCCTTGGACTCGTCTCCCACAGCATTTCCCATTCGTGCAGCTTCATGCTCTGCGGCTCCGGCTCCGCTCGGAGGATGGCAGGGTTCATAAGTGAACCGAACAACACCAGGCATAAAAAGAACACAGTTATATATTTTCGCACTCTCATCGCACACCCCTACACGTTTTTCTTGGTTTCGCCAATATGCGCCCAATATGCGCCATTTCGCAATAATTCTACAAAAAGAGAGCCAATTCCTTCTTTTTATTTTCAAATATTGCCTTAAATTCAAAAAAGATCATTGGAGAGCCTGCCAATCTGGATTCTATCTGAAACACCTTATATACAAGGTATGGGGATATTGGGAATCGGTCTAGAAGAATCCTCGCTTTTGCGCAGATACATAAGGAGGGAAACGAGTCTTATCCATGTATGGAAGCAACGCTAGATGGATTGGAACTCGGGGTCTATCTCGTGGAGTTAGGACTTCTATGTATCGTCATGTCTGACATCTCGATGAGGAATACTTCTATTGTCGCACTCTCGGTTCTCTGTGTCCAATATAAAATCTATATAAGTTGAACTTACGATCTTCTTAGAAGGACTTTCCGCCCCTGTACGTCGAATGAGAATATTTAAGCAAGGGCCAGCAAACCCAACTTAAACAAACGATTATCGTTGGAAATCATTGCGTCTATTATTCTTCGTGAGTTCCGGCATACCTATTCGATTCGCGGCGTCTCCAAACTTATGCACCGAATAGGCATGAGCTACACCACACCAACTTACACATTAGCCGCTGCTGACGAAGAAAAGCAAAGAGAAATCTCCTTAGCGTTGTAAATCTGCTTTTTGCTGGTGGTACTCCTTCTCTATGGTTGCTGATCGTCGGTTCAGGTTACGAAACGAATCACTTCCTAAAGCGAGGAGGGAAATTAGAATCAGCAGCAAACCACCAACCACGAACACAAAAGAGGGCCCATAGAGGTCGGACAAATATCCGTTTAGCAAATAGCCAATCGGAATGCCTGTTTGCGCAACCGACGCTCGAATGCTGAACACCCGTCCCTGTAAAGCGTTCGGAACACTCTCAAGCCAGATTGCCGTGCTCGATGCGTTAATCACAGGCAATACTATCCCGAAAAGGAACGCGATTAGCAACGTCATCCAGAGCTCTTGTTGCAGGCCGATTGTCAACTCCAATACGCCACCCACGACCAGACCTCCAACAATTGCCAACACTTGGTTGCGAATGCGCCCGATGACCGTCATACCTATGCTACCTATAATCAGACCAAGCCCAAAGACCAATTCCAGTTGCGCGAATGCCTCCGATCCCTTCTTTAGCACCCGCGTGACAAACAAGGGCAATACCGGTTGGATTGCGCAACCGACATTGATGATCAAAAATAGCAAAAGCAGCATACGCAGACCTTTGCGTTCGTACACAAAACAATCGCGTTTAACATTTCTTGTAATCCCGCCAAATTGCCCTGCTTCTCAATCCGGCACATGTGCGAGCAAGTAGCAATCAAGGCAGGTTGTACTATCGCTCCCAAAACAGAAGCCTGTGCCGCGTACACCAGCAACCACCCCATGGTGACTCGCTGCGCAGCAAACAGCCAACAGAGTCCAGCCACCAAATGATTGTAAATCGGCTGAGTCCATTGCCGAGTACTGAGATTAGTTGTCCTGCAATCAAGAGGGTGAAGGAGCGTTTATAGTTTGACAGAATCACATAATTCTCTCCTTCTTTTCATTTAATCAACCAGAGATAGAGTCAGAAACTCACTGTTTGGTGTAAAGCCAAACAGGCGAACCATTGCTCTTTTCATCTTGCCATTCGTTTCGCTGACTTGGGCGACTAACAGGTGATAACCGCGGTCTTTGAACACTTGGCGCGTTTCACGCATCAACAGGGAGCTAACGTTTTTCGCTCGCCATTTTTTATCGACCCACAAGGCATGAATCAGCGGATAGCGAGCATCGGTGATTTCGTTATGCCGTTGCCCGGCCAACAGATACCCTGCAATCTCCTCACCCACGAACACAAGCATGAGCATTCCTTCAGGCTGATGAAGGCATTTGTCCACGAAACGGGCAATCCGTACTCGGGTAACCTCCTCTTCGCGATATTGATAAGGACTATAGATCTCTGCAAGGTTTACAGAAAAACCACTGCTATAGGTGACTGCATCCTCAACACCAAGGAACCTAGCTAGCCGCTTTTCAAATTGCACATGTAAATCTGTTGTCCCGTTTAGTAAACGTACACCACTTGTAGTTGTACCATATTTTTATAAAGCGTCCATAGCCACCTCTATGATTTTCGGATGACCATTCAGACCAGAATAGTTATACGAGCCAAAATGCAACATCGTTTGATAGGCTTCCTTAGTCGGCATCGGATCGAAAGAGTCTACCCCATAGGCCACATTGATCATACGCTGTGGTCGTTCTCGGAACATCCGACCTAGCTCTATTATTAAGTCGATATTTTGGAGAACCGTTTTCGTCTTTGAACTGAACCTCTATCAAAATAGTAGACACAGTGGCGTAACCGCTTCGCCGCAAGCCACGTTCCCACGGACTACGTCACCTTGCCTGTGTCGGCAAGTCACCGCCGCTTCGGCTCACTTCTTCTCACAGCAAAAGAAGGGCATGTCTGTAAAAATAATTTGGCTGAATGAAGAAGTTCGGCGGTCAATTTGGAAATCGTGCAGCATCAAGCATTCAAGTTGGAAGGTCACCAGTTGCGGGGATTACAAAAACAAATACGTGCTCTACAAGAGGAAAATGAAATCCTAAAAAAGGCCATGCACTTCTTCGCGAAAGACCATCAGTAAATATCTATTCTTCCACGAATACCGCTCCGAACACCGATTGGAGGAGTTGTGCAAAGTTTTGAAAGTATCTTGCAGCGGATACTACAAATGGTGGGGGCGTCCCGAAAGCCAGCGAGAGGCCAGCATAAGGAATGGACAAAGCAAGTCAAGGAAGTATTTTGAAGATTCTCAGCGGCTTTACGGGAGTCCAAGGTCATGCAGAAGCTTCACCAGCAAGGAGTGGACGTATCCGATCAGAGCTACGTAATGTATCCGTCCACGACTGTTACTCCGTAGGGGAACATTGCGCTGTAGCTTAAACCAGTTCAAACTCCATTTTCATGTCGGAGTTGTGGCGAGAAGCCAGGGATGTTTTGACACAGTCCTCCGATATTCGTCATTTTATCAGTGTAATCTGTGTCTATCATTTAGACTAACATCAAAGATAGCTGCTTGCAACCAATCATCTTAATCCCTCCTCTCAATGACAGCAATCGGAGCCTACTTCCGTAATCGACGAAAAACGGGAAATAATGAGCAGATTAACACCATCACAGGAACAAAGTGAACGACAAATAGACCCCACCTAGCAGTCAGAATGGGGCCAGTGTATGATGCATGTAGATACGTGATATACCGGAACGGATGCAGCCCGTTTTCTTTGGCTGGTCGAACGTTCACTTCGCTTGTTATCGATCTCAAGTATGCCGTCTTTCAGAAAAGTACTCCGCTTCTCCCACTGATTCAGGCTGTAGGCAATTGCTTTGCCCAGCAACCCACCAGCGTCACATCCTTCACCTTGTGATAACCGGCATAGCCATCTACGTGCAGATAGCCGTTGAAGCTGGCAAGGAAGCTTCACGGATGCCCGCCGCCTCTTGTCCGTTGATAGTCATAAATGACCATTTCCTCCATCATCGGCTTCAGCCATCGCTCGGCGCCGTAAATCATCCCGTTCGCCAAACGCGATGCTCGGCGCACCAGACCTCCATTATCTGGCCGCTTGCTTCATAAGTGATTGTGCCACACGCTCGGACTGCCGTTTGCTATCCATCTCCTGTCTTGCCCTTTACTTCTGGCCGGGAACCGGATAACGTGGAGGTAGGACAGCGTTGCGGCTGGAACTACATATAAGGAGAGTCAATGATATGAGTTCACATCATAACGATAAGGTGGATGCCACCCTTCTCCGTACCGGGATAGCAGGAACGGGAGGTCGCATCCTCATCGTAACGTCCGTGCCCGCGGAGCGGGATGCCGTCCTGCGCGGCATGGGCGGAGACGCCCGCTTCAACGTGATCGTCGGTGGCGTCGGCACGGCGGCGGCTGCAGCGAGCACCGCACGGGAACTGGCTGCCGGTGATTATGGCACCGCCGTATGCGTCGGCATTGCGGGCGGCTTCGCGGATCGGGCCGATGTCGGATCCGTCGTGGTCGCCAGCTCAATCATCGCGGCCGACCTGGGGGCGGAGACGCCCGACGGCTTCTGCAGCGTGGACAAGCTTGGGTTCGGCTCGGGCTATTTATCGGTCGATGCCGGGATGGCCGGGCGTATCTGCCAAGCGCTGCAGGCCATTCCGTTATCGGCATGCACCGGACCCGTGCTGACCCTGTCCACGGTGACAGGCACGGTCGGGACGGCGGCGATGCTCGCGCAGCGGGTGCCCGGGGCCGCCGCCGAAGCGATGGAAGGCTACGGTGTCGCTGTGGCCGCCGGCCAGTTCGGCTTGCCGGCATGCGAGATCCGGTCTATCTCGAACACCGTCGGTCCGCGCGACCGGACGGCATGGCGCATCCCTGAGGCGCTGAAAACATTGGAAGCCGCTTGTTCAGTCTTACCGGAGGTGCTGTAAAGATGAAAATTGTCTTTTCCCCTTGTCCGAACGATACGTTTGTATTCCATGCCTGGGTGCACGGGCTTGTTCCCGGAGCCCCGGAACTGGACGCAACCTATGCGGACATCGATATTACGAACGGCCTGGCCGCCAGCAGCCAAGGGCCGGGGGTGCTTAAAATCTCCTACGCTGCGCTTCCCTGGGTATTGTCCGATTATGCGCTGCTCCCTTGCGGCGGCGCGCTCGGCCGAGGCTGCGGCCCACTCGTATTGACGAAGGAAGCCGGCAGCGATCCGGCGGAGCTCAGCGGCCGACGGGTGGCCGTACCGAGCGAGCGCTCGACGGCCTACCTGCTGTTCCGCTTGTGGGCAGCGAAGCATGTGCCCGGCGGCATCGGGGAGATCGTCGTCATGCCGTTCCATCAGATTATGCCGGCAGTGCGCGATGGCCATATCGACGCCGGACTCGTCATCCATGAAGCACGCTTCACCTACCCGTCTTACGGGCTGACCTTACTGGCCGATATGGGAAGCTGGTGGGAAGCCGATACCGGCCTGCCGATCCCGCTCGGGGCGATCATTGCCCGGCGGACCCTCGATGCCGGACGCATCGCCGAATGGACCCGCGCATCCGTGAAATATGCCTGGGCACATCCGGAGGCATCCCAGTCTTACGTGCTGCACCATGCACAGGAGATGGATCCGCTGGTGGCGCAAGCGCATATCAAGCTCTATGTGAACGAGTTCACCGCTAATTTGGGCGAGGACGGATACGCAGCCGTGGATGCTCTTCTGAGAAGAGCGGCAGAAGAAGGACTTGTGCCACCCTTCGATCCGACCTTGCTTCGGCTGTAATCTTTCATCATCTTCGCGCCGCGCTGGGGCAAGATGGCCGACCGGGTCGGATTCCAGCGCGTCCTGCGGATTGGCCTGCTCGCCGGCGGCATCGGAACGTTCGCCCAGATTCCGTTCCACAACATTTGGTGGTTCTCATGTATCCGGTTCGTGTACGGTATCTTCTTCTGCGCCGTATTCCGGCCTTGAACGGCCTCGTCGTCCGCGCGACGGACAGCGAATTCCGGGGCCGGGCATTCAGCCTGAACCAGACGGTGAACCAGCTCGGCGGCATGCTCGGCCCGCTGATCGGCGGCGCGATCAGCGGCGTTCTCCACGATGGGGATCGCTTCCTGGTCGCAGTGCCGTACGAAGTGAAATTCCGCATCGGCGGAGCAGTGTTGACGCCTGATAACGGCCTCCGGTACACTGAGGAGACACGAACGATGACAAGAGGAACGGGAACGTGCGATAGATAGATTCGTTACTTTTCCGCCGACGGGAGGAGCGCGCAGCACCATCCATCCTGTGGCGAACCTCCCCCCTATACATCCGGAAGCGTCGGCCAACGTGCGCAGATCCGGGTGGAGAATATCATGAACAACCGGTTGGGGGGCTTACAGATGAGGGTTACGAGATTTGAATATATCCACCTATCCCAAAACCGCTGGGCAGCAATCCGGCTGCGCTGTCTTCTCGGTAGCAGAAGCAGCAAGACCGCATCTATCCATTGCGGTCTTGTTGCTCTGTCAGGAAATGCACATAATTCGCGCCTGTCTGCAGGAAGAAGGAATACGCATCCAGCGGATGATCGTCGGAGGCGAAGGAGATGCAGATACTGTAGTTGCATTTGGTCCTGACCTCATTATACGTAAAGGCGATCAGGCGAAGGAGTACATCTGAATTCATAACGGATGGCTGGAGAGCGGCAAAGGTGGCGGGATATTCATGCTGAAGCATCCGTGATCGGTCGTGGCTCAGCGGCCGCAGAAAACTGTAAGGGGCGCTGTCCACGATGACAAATCCGTACAGACTTTCTTCTTGATGCAGCATGACGATATGTTCTTTGTTGAGCATGTATAGCCCTTTGAATTGGTACCAGAGATGCTCGTTCCGTTCGTCGCACAGTACGACGTCTTGAACGTTGTGGATTTTGACATTCACATCATCACCTCGAAAAAGCATAAATAACTTCATATAGAACATAATAACATTTATGAATTTTAAAAACAATAAAAGCATGAATATGGGTATTTTGCTTCCCGGAAGTTTTTTATAAGCTTTAACTGTGAGGTGACGGGCATGTCGGACTTGAAAATATTTTTAGGCGTACGGATTCGCGAACTTCGCAAGCAGAGTGGCTATACGCAGGCGGAACTGGGAGAGAAGTGCGGAATGAAGGCTTCGTATATCGGTGGCGCTGAACGCGGCAGCTTGAATATTTCGCTTGATTCGCTGGAACGGATTATTCGTGCGCTGGATGTCAGCATCGAACAGTTCTTCTCATTTGACATGGCAAGAGTAGATGTGGAGCGTTTGGGTATCGCCGGCACCCTTGAACTGCACGTGAAGCTGTTGAAGGGGCGGGAAACAGAGGATGTAAAGCTGGTCCACCGGATTGCGAAAGACATGCTGGAGACGTTCGACCGGAGAATAAAAAATAACTAGAGCAGCGACGAGGATTGAGATCGGGAAAGCGCGCTATTCGCGAAGCTTTCCTTTTTTTATTGAATGGCCGCCCAATGAGGGCGGTCATTCAATACGACGTTCACTTTTATACTCCCATACTCCTTCCTCTATTCACCTTGAAGTTGCTAATTACTGAATCTTAGCACTCTAACGATAGAAATCTATGTTCCGAAATCTATGCTCCCTTCGCATTGTTTCTTTTCGTATTTCCATCTGATTTGCTATATAAGTTGAACTTAAGATTAGGAAACTATGGAAACCATTTTTAAGTTCATTAGTTCAATTTATATATTAACCTAATTTTCTTTATCTAATCCGCTTTATTCCCTTTTTCAACAAAAAAAGACATATAATGAGTTGCAATGACGGATTTCACACCGTATTATTAGGGGGTGGCGTTAATCAATCGACAAATAATTGTTGCCGATACGCTGAATAGATTTTGAGAAGGATCTATTCAGTACGATAGAGCACATAACCGCGAGAGGTGTACGCAATACCTAATCTGCGCAGCATATCCCGAACGCCCGTCCACGTCATATGTACCTGGAAATGCTCCACCAGCAGTTCCTGGATCTCACGCATCGACCGGCCCGCAGATGAACTGCTAGAAGGCTTGCGGCTGCGGCTGATGCCGATCAGTTCTTCCTCCTGCTGAAAGGTCAGTATTTTTGGATTCCCTGGAGAAGGAACGTGGGTTAGCAGCTGTTTGAGGCCGCCGTCGTTGAAGAGTTTTACATAAAAGGTTCAAAGAATAGATATTCCATCCATGACGGTTCATAGTCAACAGTTTTCGCATTTTCGGCTCACGCTCATAGCTATCCTTTTATTCGTAGTATGGGTATAGAAGCATGACGCTATACAGAGAGAGACGCTGCCGTGGAGAGAGCAACCGTACCGGATTCATATAAACTTGAAAGGCAAACTTGTCGAAAGGCAAGGACGCAAAGCCTCGGGCCTAACTCTCCTTCATGGAGCTATGGCGGCCGGGTTGCCATTGTTGAATAGGGGAACCATTCGCGTTCTTTATGGTGATGGGCTATGGCTGCAAGTGTAGCCTTTTTTCTATGCATAGAAAATGCTGAGCCTATGAAGATTACTGCTCTCGGCTGGGATTGACACTCCGATAATCGCATCATGAACCGTCTCGTTCCGTTCCTGTCTGCCGATTAGCAGGAGCGGTATGTGAGGCTGAGCCAGCGTGCGGGCCGTCATCGCATGGTTATCGCCGAAGTTCTCGTTTGGTGCCAGACAGAGCGATCGCAAAGCCTACGGAACCGGACGATACGGTCCGCTGGATGAATTGGAAATACTGCCGGACGGGGTTCACCCTTGGTGGCTTCCGCCATGTGGCATGCAAGGGAATAGGTCTTTGCCCGGATCGAGAGTCTGGGCACCGGATATGGTGTGACAGCATGCGGTGTCGATTCCAAGATTGCGCCCATAGAGCA